>JASLHL010000025.1 GCA_030152225.1 Flavobacterium sp.
TTGTATACGAACAGCTCAAACTGGATCCAGAAACGGTTCCGTTAAAACTGTTAAGCCGAATTGAAAAAGACGACAGCTTATTTGAACAGGCCTATACCTACATCCGACACGTAGAAATTTTGGAGGAACAAGCCACTATTGCTCCTTCCCTTCTATTACATTATCAAGTACCCAAACAACATTATATTTTATTCCATCTATGAGAATTATTTCAGGAAAATTAAAAGGAAGAAAACTAAGTCCACCTAAAAACTTACCTGTTCGCCCTACTACAGACATGAGTAAAGAAGCTTTGTTTAATATTTTAAACAATCACTTCAATTTCTCTGAATTACAAGTGTTAGATTTGTTCGCAGGAACAGGAAGTATTAGTTACGAGTTTGCTTCAAGAGGCGTGGAAAATATTGTCAGCATTGATGCTGATTACGGTTGTGTTAACTTTATCAAGAAAACAGCAAAAGATTTTGAGCTAAACATCGTTCCCTATAAATCAGATGTTTTTAAATTCCTTGAAAAACACCGAGGAACCTACGAGATCATTTTTGCTGATCCACCTTATGATTTTACGCAAGAACAGTTTGAGAAAATAATAACAGATATCTTAGCTAATAACATCCTAGATGAAGAAGGAATGCTCGTTGTTGAACATTCAAAATTCACGAAACTAGAGCATTTGCCTCATTTTTCCTTTGAGAAAAACTACGGTGGATCTGTCTTTACGTTTTTTGAATACACTCAAGAGGATGAAGAGGATATAGAAGAAGAATAAAAAAATCCACACCTAGGTGTGGATTTTTTTATTGTTGTACTTTGATTTAAAAATAAATGCAGATCTATAAGCCGGATTCTGTATGTACCGAAGTACACCCTTATCATTTATCCAGGCCATCAATTACTCAATGGCTCCATCTGCCTACCCCTAAAGCATCGGGCGAGCAGCCCTCGAACGCTAAATATACATGGCATTTCACCGTATAGAGTTTACCTGATTTCACTACAGCATTACCTGTACATCCTTTCTGTTGCACTTGTCCTCACGAATTGCTTCGCGGATGGGTGTTACCCACTATACCGCTCTATGGTGTCCAGACTTTCCTCTCGTTTATTGCTAAACCAGCGATAAGGCGATCTGCATAAGTCTGCAAAAGTACAGCTTTCCGCTCGAATGCGAAAAAACTATTTACTTTATTTTATCTATCGATTATGGAATCCATTTCTTAGGGAAATTGGGCTTGCGTTTTTCTAAAAATGCATTGCGCCCTTCAATCGCCTCTTCTGTCATATAAGCCAAACGCGTTGCCTCTCCAGCAAACACTTGTTGTCCTACCATTCCATCATCAGTTAAGTTCATTGCAAACTTCAACATCTTAATAGAGGTCGGCGATTTAGCTAGTACTTCTTGTGCCCATTCATAGGCTGTATCTTCTAACTCCGCATGCGGAATAACCGCATTGACCATCCCCATTTCAAAGGCCTCTTGAGCAGAGTAATTTCTACCTAAAAAGAAAATTTCTCTTGCCTTTTTCTGTCCGACCATTTTGGCCAAATAAGCAGATCCGTAGCCCCCATCAAAACTCGTTACGTCTGCATCTGTTTGCTTAAAAATAGCGTGTTCCTTACTCGCTAAGGTCATATCGCAAACCACGTGTAAACTATGTCCTCCTCCTACAGCCCAACCTGGAACTACAGCAATGACAACTTTGGGCATAAAGCGAATTAAACGCTGTACCTCTAAGATATTCAATCGATGCATACCATCTTCTCCTACATACCCTTGATGACCTCTTGCCTTTTGATCGCCACCGCTACAAAAAGAATAAACACCATCTTTGGGAGACGGCCCTTCTGCAGATAGTAAAACTACGCCAATAGAGGTGTCTTCTTGAGCATCGTAAAAAGCACGATATAATTCACTTGTTGTCTTAGGTCTAAAAGCATTTCGAACTTCTGGACGATTAAACGCAATACGAGCGACTCCATTACACTTTTTATAGGTAATATCTTCAAACTCGATCGCCGTTTTCCATTCTATCTTACTCATATCTTTTCTTATTTGTGAGTAAAATTACTGTTTTTTTACTTGATATCTAAACAAAGACCGCGAGAATCCCTTTCCCCTTTTCTTCCGTCCTAATCCCCTATATTCCTCCTCCATAAAAAGCACATTTTATATACTTCTCAATTATTTTAATTAGAATTTGAAAGTTTAGTGAGAATTTTCTTTGATATTCAATAACTTTTATTAATTTGGTTTTTTCTTTAAAAAATCCCTACAAGACAGTAAGACTAATGAATACCAAACTCACACTCGCTTTAGTTAGCTTATTAGCTTTAGCTTCTTGCAAACAACAGCAAGAAACTACTATGGATTTAGCCTTGAATATGCCCATTATCAAAGAACATAATGTGTTGATCGACAAACCGTATGAATCGTCATTTCAAGAACTAAAACCAGAATACATCCTTGAAAAAGGACAGCAGATCGAAGATTTTTACAACCAATATATCAATAAAAGCGGTTATACCGGAAGTTTTTTAGTGGCACAAAATGGAAAGATTTTATATGAGCACTATTCAGGTTATGCCAACAAGAAACAAAATGAATTCATTACAGAAAACACTCCTATTCACGTAGCTTCTGTTGGAAAAGTAATCACAGCAGTAACGGTTTTACGACTAGTACAGGAAGGCCTTATTCGCTTGGATCAACCCGTTTCTGAAATTATTGATGGTTTTCCTTATGATGCAATTACGGTTCGAACGCTATTAAGCCATCGCAGTGGCTTGAAATACTACGGATATTATCCGAACAAATGGACCACTAATAATGTAATCACCAATGATCAAGTTATTGAGGTCATTAACAGCAAATCGGTTGCTCTAGATTTTAAACCCAATACGCGTTTTACCTATAGCAATACTAATTATGTCGTGTTGGCTTCGATCGTTGAAAAAATAACAGGTAAAAAATTCAAACAAGCTGTACGCGATTTAATTTTCGATCCACTAGAAATGAATCACAGTTTTGTGTTTGATGATATTACACACAAAAACCAGGTGACACAATCCTATAATTCTAATTATCGTGAGATGCATTGGGACTATATGGATGGAACGTATGGAGATAAAAACATCTATACCACGCCTAGAGACATGCTGAAATTAGATACCGCTATGTATTCTGATGATTTCTTAAGTGCTGATTTAAAAGGACAAATGACAGAAGGATACAGTTTTGAAAGTAAAGGTACGCGCAATTATGGATTAGGTATGCGTTTGATCAAAATGAAAAACGACAAAAACTACACCTATCACAATGGTTGGTGGAGAGGAAATACATCGTCTTACATTCGCTTAGCTGATTCCAATGCTTGTATTATCCTTTTCTCAAACAAATATTCGAAATCAACGTATAAAACAATTGATTTATCTCACTATTTAGGAGATTACCCTGTTGGAAATGTGGAATTATAAGGAAAATGAAAGATGGAACATGAGACAAGAGTATTTTTACAGTGAATTAAAAACGACGTCTTGAATGAAGATCATTTCATCTTCTACTATAGATTATAAAATAAGAGTCATAAAAAAGATAAGGGGAATTGCTTTTGCAATTCCCCTTATCTTTTTTATGCATGCTTGCGTTTTTTTATATTGTCAAGAAAAAAAGCATCTCCCATCTCCATTTTCCCATCTCCATTTCCCATCTAATCATTCAAAATGCGCTTAATATCTTTATTATCCCCGTAAATCACCATAATATCACCTTGGTGTAAAACGGTATCATACGAAGCGATACCTTGTACTTCGTGAATTTTGCGTTGCGCACCAAAGAAGTTGCGTTCTTCACGCACTTTTAAGGTTGTTAACACCACTAAATTATAATTGGTTCTAAATCCTATCTCCCCCAATGTTTTGTTAGCAAAACGCTCAGAAATCGTTATTTCTACAATACTATAACGTCCGTTTATTTCGTACGAATCCACCACACCTTTGATGCACAATTTCTTTGCCCAGCGTTCGGCTGTTTCTTCTTCTGGATGTACAATCTCATCCACGCCAATGGCTTGTAAAACATTCTCGTGTAGGGGTGTAATGGCACGACTGATTAAGCGCTTGACATTCAAATTTTTCAATACCGCAGTTGTCATAATATTTGCTCCTTGATCTTCTCCAATGGCCACAATCACAATATCCGTATTAGCCAAAGGCAATTCGGCAACTAAATATTGATCGGTTGAATCCAAGCAAATCGTATGGGATACTTTGTCTTTATTGGCATCCACTCGAGCCATATTTTTATCTACTCCGATTACTTCATTGCCTTGCTCCGTTAGCTTTTGTGCCAAGGAAGCTCCAAAATTTCCCAAACCGATAATGATATATTTCATAGTATGTTTCTTCTTAGTTAATCAAAATTTCTTCTGTTGGATACCTGTAATTGGTTACTGTTTCTTTTTTGCCAATTGCGATTAAAAGGGTTAAAATACTTACGCGCCCCACAAACATCAGCATAATCAAGGTTACTTTACTAGGATCCGTTAATTTGGATGTAATTCCCGTACTCAACCCCGCTGTGCTATAGGCAGAAAAAGCCTCATAAGACAAGCGAATAATATCGATCGTTGGTTCAAAAAAGGTCAAAGCAAATAAAGCTACACCGATGATAAACAAAGATAGAAAGATAATCGCAAAAGCACGTCGTACTGCTGACTCATCTACTTCTCTTCGATTCACTTCAATTCTTGTTTTCCCCTTCATCAACGTCCATATATTGAGTAAAGCAATAGCGAATGTAGTGGTTTTAATCCCCCCTCCTGTTGAAATTGGAGAGGCTCCAATCCACATCAACAGCATCAAGATCAAAAAGGTAGGCACCGTAAATAAATTATTATCTACCGATGCAAATCCAGCCGTACGCGGTGATGTAGCAGTAAAAAAGGCGACTACGACTTTCCCAATACCGTGATGTTCTGCTAGTGTATTATTGTACTCTAAGCAATAAACAAGTAGGGTTCCCCCTACGATTAAACCTGCTGTAGTGATCAAAATGATCTTTGTACTTAAATTAATCACCCGAGGCACGTATAAACTTGCTTCTTTTAAACTAAAAGGTAAAAGGCGATTGACAATTAAATGTTTGATGTATTTATAGACATTATAGACAATGGGGAAGCCCAATCCTCCCATAATAAACAAGCCTGCTATAATCAACTGTAAGGGATAGTTAAATCGATATTCTAAGGTATATAAATTCTCAGGTAAGGTGGAAAAACCTGCATTACAAAAAGCGGAAACGCCGTGAAAAACGGCAAAAAATATCCGATCATAGATCGAGTCGAATACCTGGTGACGAATACTGATAAAGATAGCAATCATCCCGATAAATTGAATAATCCCTGAGATAATCATAATGCGTTTCAACGTAGCAAAAACATCACCTAATTTATTGACTGATGAAACGTCTTTGAGTACCAATTGATTGCCATACGAAGCTTTACCTCTAAAGAAATAGCTAAAATAACTCGCAATAGTCATAATTCCCAATCCCCCACACTCCATCAAAAAAATCATCACCGTTTTACCAAATAAAGTAAACTGACTACCGATATCTACTGTAGAGAGTCCCGTCACACAAACGGCGCTCGTTGCAGTAAACAAGGCGTCAATATAACGCATACTTCCAGGTGTTACTGTGGCTTTAGGAAACGAAAGCATAAAGGCGCCGATAAAGATAATCAGCAAAAAACTAACAATAAATAACTGAGGAGGTGTAAGTTTCGTTTTTTTCAAATTAAGCTGTAGCATGGAAAACTCCCGTACGAGCATAATAAAAACAGCAAAGAAAATCACTGCATTACTATCAAAAAATCGATTGGTATGTTCGGGTTGCCAACGAACAACAACCAGCGTCAAAAATAGTAAAACGCTGAATCCATCAAATATCTTAACCCCTAAGCTAGGTTGTTTCTTCTGTCGAAAGGCACTGTAATATCGATAAAGGATAATAACCATCCCCATGGTTAAACACACATTATACAAATGGTGTAAATGGCTGTGATAGTCATTAAGCGTATTAAAGCCCAAATCAAAAATTAGGGCAAAAAGCGAAATAAAGCTGAGTAAAAATGGCAAGCGAACTAAAAAATACTTCACTCGATTTACAACGATAGTTTTGAAATAAAATAATGGCATAGCTACAAAACAAGTTCGTCAAAAAGTTGATCAAAGGTTTGATTGACATCTTCTGTTAATCCACAATGTGTAGGAGAAACTTGAATACAAGAACTCTTCGTTGCTGCTAACCAGCGAAAGCGTTCTGCGGCATCAAAACTGTTAATAGGACTTGCTTTCGCTTCTGCTTCTGCAATTGCAATAAACGCCATAATATGTTTTTCTAATACATCGAGATCTATCTCTGTTCTAAAACACGCCAATTTTTCGTGATCTAAATAGTATTGTCCCCTTAAATTTCGCTTCTGTTTACAAAACAATAAGAGTCCAATATTGATAAATTCGCCACGTTCAACACGAGGAACGAATCGAATTACTGCATACTCATATACCAACATTGCGTAACTTTTTTGCTTCGTTAACAAACACATCAGCCTGATCTCTTCTCAATTGTAAAAATTGAAAATAAACGGTTCTAATCTCTTCAGGTTCTAAGTCGGACTCTTCCCAAGTTAACCAGTCTACAGGGATTTGTTGCACAAGATCGCGCAAAACCTCATCAGTTAAAACTTGAGTAAACGCTTGATTGACTTCATCCAATTTAGAAGCTTTCGCCAATAAAACGTGATCTTTGATTAAAGTAAATGGAGTCACTGCACTTTTTTCCCAATTGGTAAACGAGTGGTGAAAATAAAAAGAAGCCCCGTGATCAATTAACCACAATTCTTTGTGCCATACCAACATATTGGTATTGCGAAAGGTGCGATCTACATTGGTAATAAACGCATCCAACCAAACCACTTTCGAAGCCAACAATTCATCTACTTCAAAAGCTTGTGGATCAAAAGTCAAAGCTCCCGAAAGAAAGTGCAAGCCCAAATTCAATCCTTGACTGAATTTGAGTAAGTCTTGAATTTCTTCATCCGCTTCTGTTCGTCCAAAAGCTTCATCAAGCGTCGCAAATACCAATTCAGGAACAGGTAATGCTAGCGTTTTCGCCAATAATCCACCTAGTAATTCCGCAATTAAGGCTTTAACTCCATGTCCGGCTCCCCGAAATTTAATCACGTATTTAAAACCGTCATCTGCATCCGCTAAAGCGGGCAAAGAACCTCCTTCTCGCAAAGGAGTTACATAACGCGTTACCACGACACTTCTCAATTCAAGGGTTTTATTCATGTTTGTGTATTCTAATTTAATCAAAAGATTGGGTCAATTAAAAGTAAGCTTTCTCTTTGTTTTTGCCAACCCAATCCTTCTAAAAAATAAAAAAGGGATACCTCCCTTTTTTATACTCCTATTGCTGTATTAAAAATACTCTTTACTGGTTTACTTTATTGTGATCTTAGCATTTGTTACGACCTTGCGCAAGGTATTTTGTTGCTCTTTTGTTTTTAAGTTGAAGATGTCTCTTACTTTTCCGCTGTTCAAGTGCACTACTGCTTTTGTAGCTAATCCCTTTGGCATTTTGACAAACTTGATATTCGCTTTGTCAATTTGTTCCACTGCGGTTTTCTTCAGGAAGTTCTTATATACTAAAAACAAAAACACAGCAGCGATAATACAAAAGACGTAATCCATCTCTTTGGGAGCTTTCCAATCCGCCATAAACAAGCGAATCAAGGACATGCCCAAAATAACAGATGACATCAAACGAGAAGAAGTTAGCCTCCCTTTGTAATTATCCTGAATCAACAGTTGTTTTGTTTCATTGTTAAATGATACCATAGCGATTGTCTTTTGATTTATTCAATCTTACAAAGTTACGTATTAAACTGTGAAATAGCGCTTTTTTAACCTTTTGAAAAGAGATTCTTTCTTCTTTTTCGCGTACAATTCTCGCTATTTATGATTCTTATTCTTTTGTAAAAAGAGCAGTAAAAACATCTTCTTGTACATTTTTATTTGAATTTAACAATCTTTTGAGCAACGGAACATATCCCTGATACAATTCGGCATGTTCAAAAATAATTTGTCGATTCTTAATAATATAGCCATCGTAAAAACACGTCTGCCATTGGCCAATTTTATTGAGCACACCGATTTGTAAATACGGATGCCTATGGCTAAACGCTGCGATTTTATCCTCTAAAAAAAGGATGGAAACATCAAAATTAGTCCAGCAAATCTCATCGATATTGATCGAAACAAGAAGCAAGGTCTCCTCGTGATGGGACACAAACTCTACCGTACCAAAGGGAAATAACCTGCGTAGCTCCGAGGTGAATGCCTGCTGATTTTCTTCGTGTAACAGCAGGATAATATAAAGCACTTCCATAGACTAACTTCTTTTTATTTAAAGTTAATCCGTAAAATTGTTAATTCCTTCTCCTTTGTCTTACGAAAAGGTTATTTTTTTATTACGTCACAACAAAAAAACTCCAAAACACCTATTCTTTCATTTCTGTTATAAAGCGTTCAATTTCATTCGTTTTGCTTTTAATTTCGTTTATCAACCTCTCGTCGTTTTGCTGTGAAATATTCAACTGTTTAAAACGCAACGATCCATCTTTCATGGGTAAAACGACAATCACACGTCCCTGAGTCAAATCAAAATACTTCATATTCACTAGAGCCAGATCCAAATTGGTTTCATTATTTTGAATCGCCACCCATTTAATCTGCCTTTTCGCATCCGTATAAATAAGACCTTCCCCAACATATACTGGATGATTTCGAGAAGATACAAAAGAGCCGTTTTTAGGTGAATCATAGGTCGTGTGAACCAAAATAGTAAAATACCCCAATTCACTTTCTTCTATACCTACATCTTTAAAAAAGTGCGAATTATAGGTCCCTTTACTCACCAATGCCGTTTGTCGAACAAAAGTCGAATGCCCCAGAACAAGTTGTTCTTCCATACTTCCATTTCCTTGCGAATCATAATCAGCTACAGGAAATACGCCAAAACCTAAAGGCAAATTATTCAGTTCGTCTACATCAACGAAGACCAGATCATTTTTAAACTGTTGCCAATTCATTACTTGATTCGATTCCACCACTTGCACCACAGGTTGATCTTTTTTTACACAAGAACAAACGCTAAGACTCAGTAGTATCAAAAAGAGACTCCTTTTTATCATCCTTTACTTTTTTTGCTACCTAAAAGTACACCTTTATCCTATTCCTGTCAAATCCAACCTAAACGAAACAGCTCTTTTTACGCAAAAAGGGTTAAACGATTTCTCGTTTAACCCTTTTTTTATTGTAAGACTACCTCTTGTGGTTAGCGTACTAATTTTTTGTATTTCAAACGCGTTGGTGCAACATCCCCTAAGCGCTTCTTGCGGTTTTCTTCATATTCAGAGAAAGACCCTTCGAAGAAATATACTTGCGAATCTCCTTCGAACGCAAGAATATGCGTACAAATACGGTCTAAGAACCAACGGTCGTGAGAAATAACTACCGCACAACCCGCAAAGTTATCCAAACCTTCCTCCAACGCACGTAGTGTATTTACGTCTAAGTCGTTCGTAGGCTCATCCAGCAACAATACGTTTCCTTCTTCTTTCAACGTCATGGCTAAATGTAAGCGGTTGCGTTCCCCTCCAGATAGCGTAGCTACTTTTTTATTTTGATCTGATCCTCCAAAGTTAAAACGGCTTAAATACGCTCTTGAATTCACTTGGCGACCACCCATCATAATCAATTCTTGTCCATCACAGAAATTTTCCCAAATCGACTTTTCAGGATCGATATTCGAATGTGACTGATCCACATAAGCGATTTTCACTGTATCTCCGATAGTAAATGTTCCAGCATCTGGTGTTTGTTCTCCCATAATCATACGGAAAATAGTCGATTTACCCGCACCATTCGGTCCAATAATCCCCACAATACCCGCTTGAGGTAACGTAAAGTTTAAGTTGTCATATAACAATTTATCACCAAAAGCTTTGGCAACTCCTTTTGCTTCGATTACATTCGTTCCTAGACGAGGTCCATTTGGAATGTAGATCTCTAATTTTTCTTCCAGTTGTTTTTGATCTTCATTCAACAACTTATCGTAGTTCTGTAACCTCGCTTTTTGTTTAGTCTGACGACCTTTAGCTCCTTGGCGAACCCAATCCAACTCGCGCTCTAACGTCTTACGGCGTTTTGACGCTGTTTTTTCCTCTTGTTCTAAGCGTTTTGCTTTTTGATCCAACCAAGACGAATAGTTTCCTTTCCACGGAATTCCCTCTCCTCTATCAAGCTCTAAGATCCATCCTGCTACGTTATCCAAGAAATAACGGTCGTGGGTTACGGCAATTACCGTTCCTGCATATTGTTGTAAGTGTTGCTCCAACCAATGAACAGATTCTGCATCTAAGTGGTTGGTAGGCTCATCCAACAACAACACATCTGGATTTTGTAATAATAAACGACACAAAGCTACACGGCGACGCTCTCCTCCTGATAACACTTTAATCGGCGTGTCTGGATCTGGTGTGCGCAAAGCATCCATCGCAATTTCTAATTTAGTATCCAACTCCCATCCGCCTACAGCATCAATTTTATCTTGTAGTTCCGCTTGTCTGTCCATGAGTTTCTGCATCTTATCTGCATCTTCATACACCTCTGGCAAACCAAACATATCGTTAATCTGATTAAATTCATCGAGAATCGCTACAACCTCTGCTGCACCTTCTCTTACAATTTCGATTACCGTTTTCTCTTCATCTAATTCTGGCTCTTGCTCTAAATACCCCACGGTATACCCTGGCGCAAATACAACATCTCCTTGGTAGTTCTTATCAACCCCTGCAATAATCTTCAATAACGAAGACTTACCTGAACCGTTAAGACCTAAAATACCAATTTTAGCTCCGTAAAAGAAGCTTAAATAAATGTCTTTTAAAACTGTTTTGTTTGTAGATGAGTACGTTTTACTCACCTTCGACATGGAAAAAATTACCTTTTTATCGTCTGACATAAAGTAAAAAAATTGATTGAATAATGAATGATGTTTCTTCTTATGCCTCACTTTGAACAGCATAGAACCATCGAATACCCCAAAAATACACATTATTACGGAGATTCGAACTATTTTTAAAAGCAGTTCACTAAAAATTAAGGACGAAGGGTAAGACTATGATACCAAAGAGCATACAAGCAACAAAAATCACCACCTTTCGATAGGAAAGAATCAATAAGAACGAATCCTCTCACAACTTTCATTAACTAAGCTCCCTACACAACCTATCTTCTAGTTCTAAACATCAAACATAGCGCGCCTTGCGTTCGCTATAAATCAAAGTAAAATTTCAATCAAAACTCTTAAAAACAGTTAAACCACAAACACATTAGCATATCGATTACGATAATATGTTAAAGTTTTCGAAAAAACAAAGTAATAGTTCATAAACACCTATAATAATCAAAGATTTTTCACTATATTTAAAGTAAGAAAAAACACATGAATTGTATGGAAAGATTTTTTAGAACGATCCGTTTTAAAGACCTACAAGAGCAGGATGTTGAAACAAACCAAACTGTAGGCGAAAACTTAAATTACCCGCTAAGCGAAGCTGAAATACCAGCAGGACTGTACGTAGAGTTAGAAGAAGAAGAAAAAGATTATTACGATGAGTACGAAGAACACTTGGGCATTTAAGCATTTGGGATCTTGTAACTGATTTTCAGTTTTTGAATAAAAAACAGTCAATCAATTACAAGATTTTTTATTTTCACCCTATCTCACATTGAGCGAGGCTTTTTTTGTTTGCGTGTAGATCAAAAACACCAGTATAACCCTTACATTTTTTTGTTGATCTACCAGATAAAACCTGATTTGGACTCCGAATCGCTTACACGCGCCCTTTTAACGCGTTGAATACCCAAGCAATGGCCAAGAATCCAACACCTACAGCGGCAAATCCCCAACCGGCAATCTCGTAATATTTTAACGTTCCCAATGCAATGAGTACAATTCCCATCAGAATCATAATCAACGTTGCATACCCCAATATTTTATTCTTATTTAAATTATTTGCCATTTCCTTTTAATTAAAGATTTTCATCAACATTTCCTTCAACAAGTCTCCTTGTGGTAGTTGAGTCGCTCCGACTCCTTTTCCCTTTAAATCCACTTCTTTTAAATGCGCGATAATTTGGCTCACGCGCTTCATTGGATAGGTTTTAAACCCCAACTCGTAATCTTTTATTGCATACTGAACGACTTTTAGATTTTTCATCACATTTTGCGGTGATTTATCTTTCAATCCATGGTACAACAACAGCTTAGAAAAATAAGCATACACAATGCCAATCGTCACCACAAACGGATTGTTTTTGGGATTCTGTGCAAAATGACTTGCAATCTTATACGCTTGCAACTGATTTCGATCCACAATCGCCTTCATTAATTCGAAGTTATTGTAGTCTTTGCTTATTCCAATATTCTTTTCAATGACTTCAGCAGTGATAGGCTGTCCTTTAGGTAAAATAAGCGTTAACTTATCTAACTCCTTGACTATTTTAGACAAGTCATTTCCCAAGAATTCAATCAACATAGCTGCTGATTTAGGATCAATGCCATAGCCGCGTTTACTTACCGTTTGTTGCAACCATCCTTCTAATTTATAATCTTTTAGTCGATTACTCTCAAAGAGAACTGCATTTTTTTGCAGGCTTTTATATAGTTTTTTTCGCTTGTCAATGGTTTTGTACTTATAACAAAAAACCAATACAGTAGAAGGTTGAGGTTGATTGACATAGTCGTCTAATTGCTCGATGGTCTTAGCCAAATCTTGGGCTTCTTTGACAATAATAACTTGCTTTTCAGCCATCAAAGGAAAGCGCTTAGCATTCGAAACAATATCTTGAATGGTCACATCTCTGCCGTATAATATCATTTGATTGAATCCTTTTTCTTCCTCAGTCAATACATTATTTTCGATATAATCCGCAACATTATCAATGTAATAAGGCTCATCCCCCATTAAAAAATAAACAGGTGCAAGGGTCTTATTTTTAATATTTCTTACGATTTCTTTGAGTTGTTCCAAAATATAATTTACTTAAAATTGTACGATCCGCATAAACAAATATCTTTGTATTATGCAAAGATTAAACTTTCCATCTTTTAATTTCCGATTCAAAAATAGTGAAAATAAGATAGCTATTTTTGATGTGATCCGTAAAAAATTTATTCTTCTAACTCCTGAAGAATGGGTTCGGCAACATGTCGTCCATGACCTGATGGCAGTTAAAGGATATCCTATTTCATTAATTAGCGTTGAAAAAATCGTCAAGATCAATGGGATGAACAAGCGATATGACGTCGTTGTATTTAGGCCCAATGGCGAAATTGAAATATTAGTGGAGTGCAAAGCCCCTTCTATTGCCATTACCCAACAGACCTTTGATCAGATTGCGCGTTACAATTTTCAGTTGCGCGCTGCGCATCTCTATGTAACCAATGGCTTACAACACTATTTTTGTCAAATGGATTACGAGAAAGAAACTTATTTCTTTTTGCGTGCGTTACCCAACTACACTACTTTTAAAACTGAATAACCTCATGGGGAAACAATTTGCTTTAGTTGTCTTAAACTGGAATGGAAAAAAGTTGTTGGAAACTTTTTTACCAACCTTAGAGAAATATTCTCCTCAAGCCAACTTATACGTGGTGGACAACAACTCCACTGATGGGAGTCAGGCACTAATACAGCGCGAATTTCCAAACATACAACTCATACAAAATCAAGGGAACTACGGCTATGCCAAAGGATATAATGAAGGAGTAGCCGCTTTGACAGAACCCATACTCATCTTAATCAATTCCGATATTGAAGTGACGGAAAACTGGTTGGTTCCCATTGCTGAATTATACGACAAGGATCCTGAATTAGCCATTGTACAACCTAAGATTCTCGATTACAAAAACAAAGCGTATTTTGAATACGCAGGGGCTGGTGGCGGTTATATTGACCGTTATGGTTTTCCGTACTGTAGAGGACGTATCTTCACAACCATCGAAAAAGACGAAGGACAATACGATGATATAGCTACCATCTTTTGGGCCAGTGGAGCTTGTTTTTTTATTAAAAACGATGTCTTTAAAACCCTACAAGGGCTGGATGAAGCATTCTTCGCTCACCAGGAAGAAATTGATCTGTGCTGGCGCGCACAAAATAGAGGTTACCGTATCAAATATTGCGGTTTTTCAACCGTATATCACGTAGGTGGGGCGACTTTAAATTATGCCCATCCACAAAAGACATATCTAAACTTCCGAAACTCCTTGATGATGCTATACAAAAACCTACCCGCACGTCATAAGTTTACCACAATATTTGCCCGTTTGTGCTTGGATGGTATTGCAGGTATTCGTTACTTATTCCTGTTGCAACCCCAACACTGTTGGGCGATCATTCGCGCTCATTTTGCCTTCTACAAACGTATTCCAAAACTAAAAAACAAAGTTGAATTTATAAACATTAACAATTATTTTGCAGAAAAATCTATAATTTTTACGTACTTTGTAGCTAGAAAAAAGAAATTCATTACAATTCACAATAAACAATAAATAATTTACACTCAAGTGTACTAGAATTTCATTGCTTTTGGTATATTTGACTCAAAATTCAATCATTTTTTTATTTATGAAAAAAGTAGTTTTAGGTTTATCTGTTTTGGCTCTTACGCTTACGTCATGTGGTACAAAACAAAAAATTGCTGACTTAGAAGCAAAAAACAAAGAAGTACAAGATTTATTAAATACTTGTACAATTCAATTGAACTCTGCACTTGCTGAAAAGAAAGTTCTTTCAGACCAAGTACACGACTTAAAGAAAAATACCTCTGATTTAATTAGCAACGTAGGTAACTTAACTATGTTATCTTCAAAAGGTGCTGACAACTTAGAGAAATCTTTAGAAAGTTTAAAAGAAAAAGATTTAAAAATTACAAGATTACAAGATGCCCTTACTAAGAAAGACTCTGTTACGTTGGCTTTAGTTAAGAGTGTGAAAAAAGAAGTTGGATTTGACGATCCAGATATTGAAGTTAACGTTGAAAAAGGAGTTGTGTATATCTCAATTGCTGATAAATTGTTATTCAAAACGGCTAGCTACCAAGTAAATGATAAAGCAAAAGCTGTATTGGCTAAAGTAGCTAAGATTGCAAAAAGCAAACCTGATTTTGAATTAATGGTTGAAGGACACACAGATAACGTGCCAATCAAAAATACAATGTTTGAAGATAACTGGGACTTAAGTGTGAAAAGAGCTACTTCTATCGTACGTGTGTTACAAAAAGATTTAGGTTTAGATCCTAAACAATTAGTAGCTTCAGGACGTGGAGAATATGTGCCTCTAGTTGATAATGATACAGCTGAGAACAAGGCTAGAAACAGAAGAACTAGAATCATCTTGATGCCGAAAATCGATCAGTTCTATGATATGATCGAAAAGGAAATGAAAGAAATGAAAAAATAATCATTTTTAATAGGTAAAAAAGCCGTTTGATAAGTCAAACGGCTTTTTTTTATGCATGGTTTATGCCTCACAAAATTGATTTCTTTTTTTTGTTTATTTCGCCAAAAAAGTGTATTTTTTTATTGTTTATGAAAAACAGTATTAACCCCTTTTCACACCCTTACAAACTATGAATAAGATTCCTGAAAACTTCAACCAATTTGATCTCATTGGAGATATTCACGGACATAGCAATGACCTAAAAAAATTATTGGGTGCTTTAGGCTACAAGCTAAAAGGCAATTATTATCAACATCCTGAACGAAAAGTTTTATTTTTAGGTGACTACATCGACCGTGGCGTGAATGTTGTTGAAGTTTTAGAAATTGTCAAAAACATGGTTGACAATGGAGAAGCGATTGCACTAATGGGAAATCATGAATACAATGCAATTTGCTACAATACACTTACTGTCGACGGTACGTACTTACGCGAACACAGCAAGAAAAACTTCAATCAACATGCGATCACCATGGCCGCTTTTATGCAAAAGCCCAACTTGTACAAAATGTATATTGAATGGTTTAAGACCTTGCCACTTTTTTATGAAAATGATTCCTTTAGAGCTATTCACGCTTGTTGGGACGATGTAAGTGTGGATTACCTAAAAACACGACTACCTGATCATTGTTTGACTAGCGATTTATTCGAAGAAGCATGTACAGCGGGAACAGCTTTATATCAAGCCGTTGAAATTGTATTAAAAGGTAAAGAGATCGACCTTCCCAACAATCAATCCTTTATTGATAAAGACGGGATTATACGCCATTCCTTCCGTGTAAAATGGTGGGAAGAGCCCCAAAAACCGCATACATTAAATACAGTGAGCGCTTCAGTAATCAAGCATCATGTAGATGAACCGATCAATGTTCAACAAATAAACTTTTATTCAAGAGTAGCTAAACCCGTATTCTTCGGTCATTATTGGATGAAAGTCAACACAACACAACAACCGCAAATTTTAACACCTAATACGTGTTGCCTCGATTACAGTGTAGCCAAGAATGGACACCTTGTCTGCTACCGCTATAGTGGAGAACAAACCCTCGATTCCAATTCCCTCAATTTTATTAAAGAATATAACTAATACGTAGAAGGATCCAACAAATCAATCAAGTCATATTGCAAGATTTTTGGATCTTTTTTCAATGTAAATCGCTTGGTTAAAAACAAGGAAAAACTCTTGTTGGACAATTGAGTCGTATACCCTTCTACTTTATTGAAATACAAAGCACTCAAGGACGATTTAACCCCCATTCCCCACTCCTCACCTTGATAAGCGAGATTGAGGTCACTACCCACCTGCCCGTTGACGTAAAAAACGGTCCTATTTGTACTTAAGTTTTCGTCAAAAATACCATTGATGCCGACTGTTATCGAAAGGGAAGCAAGAAATTTTTTCCACAACACCCAATTATACGCATAACCAATCGTTGGGCCAAACATATAGCTTCGGCTATCGTTGGCGCGAATGCCATCGGACAATTCAGGGGTGTTTTTAATCACACTTAAAAAACCAGACCCTCCGAGTAGAAGCGCACCAGCCGATTTTTTTTGTATGTTGTTCTTATTGTTGGCTGCTCCAATAGAAAACTTAGCTGAATTAAACACATAGGTAAATTTACCTCCATAGAGATTGATTCTCAAATCGTCAAAACTCAAATATTCCTTTTGGTCTGTATCATAGCGATAGAACCCTTTATACTGTTGAAAATAAAAGTCAATCATAAAATTTTTCCCTACAACGTGATATTGGAAGTCTACAGTTGAACTTTTTCCTTTTTCCTTATCACGCATACCCGAAAAACCGTGACTATAACTCAAAAAAGAGTTTTTCCACGCAAAAGCTAACCCGATATTTACTGGTCGATTGGGTTCGAATGCGAGCTCTTTTCCATCCTGTTCGTAATTGAGCGATAGAAATTCTTGACTTAAGCGTATTGATCCACCATACGCATGCCTATACCTCCCAATATACAGGGAATCAACTTGAGCAAAACTACAAGTAAAGTAAAATAAGCTGATACCCAAGAATAGGACGTTTTTGTATTTCACAAGGTTACAATTTTGCACTAGGTAAATAACTCTTCAATTTTCTGAATCCCATCACGCTGACATACAAGACGGTACCGTTTATATTCTGTATGATTTCCATACTCTATTTGGGAGATAAAGTTAATATAATATACTTTATCGGCATAAAAACCGATAACCTGTTTATTTTGTTCATCCAAACTCAATACGGGTACTTTGGGGTTATCCATCCGTTGCAATAAACGCGTCAAATTAAATCTAAAGATATCGTGAACCCCTTTAAAAAAATACGTACTGTCTTTCATCATTTCACCACGATCTAATGAAACTTTCTTGCGGTACAGCAATATTTTTTCGTTGTGAATGCGATTTTCTACCTCCAATAAGACGGATCGATTTCGAATATTTAAAATGTCTGAGGGAACTTTCTCATCCGTAATAAAATCAACGGCTTCTTTGATCCAACCGATTCCTCTTCCCTTAATACTGATTGAGGTTTTATTGTCGAAATATTTTCCTCCTAATTTTCCTGCAAAATAAAAACGCATCAGTTCTTTAATGCGATCTTTTAGCATATAGCCCACCACTAAAGCGACAAACAAAGGCATCGTAAAATTACCGTATTTTTGTTGAAAAGAAAAAGCTACAATCGTTGCAAATACCATGGATATTCCTGCAGCAATACTGTAATATACTTGTTGCACAAAAACGCCATCTCCGTCTTTCTTTGTATTCGATTCCAACAACAAATCCGATTCGACGTATTTGTTTAACATAGCATAACGATAGATTACAGCCTGATTGGTCGCTTGTTCATTGGCCTTAATAAAACTATATCCTTTACTTTTCATATAAGCTTGTTCAGAAAGAATCAATTCTTTTGTTTGCAATTGCAGCAATTGAAACTGTTCATCCGATACAAGCATCAGCCGCTCAAGTAACAAAAAGCTATAACGCAATAAGGTATAAGACAAATATTCATCAGCAAAACTAAAGTAGTTCAAATATTCTTTTCCTGTTACTTGTTCATTGGTCATCAAATCCTCTTTCAAGCTTCTATACTTTTCTCGAATTGCACTACATGACGCAATATACCCATGAATCAAATCTGCGCGATTATCCGCTTTCGCCTGTTTAAATTCAGCAACAGCACTGCGCAAGGCACTGCGAAAAATAGCCATAAACATTTTCAACTGAAACTCCACTTCTCGTATTTGCTGTTCGGTTTCAGCTTCTAACAACTGATGCGTAGCATAGCTCAGATTATTAAAAGGAACAGCCCCTTCATCTACAATAGCAGACAACTTATACACGGGGGTAATAAATCGCACTTTGGACTTAACATCAGAATAGAATTGATCTTTCGAGTAATTCGATTGATTCAAATCCAATGTATTCGGAACGAATATCCAAGTATTGATTGTAAAATCACTTTGATGTTCATCCTTGGCTTTAATAAAACCTACCTTCATTTCTAAAGTATACGCATCATGCGATCTCACTTTAATATCTAGCATTTTTATTCTTTTTTTAAAAAAATATTTCTTTTCTCCGTTCTAAGGTCATTTTAACAATAGAAGGCATACTAATTGAACAACTAAAAAAAACAACTCTTCACAAATTTAATTATAAAATTCACACAATTATGCCTTTATTTTCTAACAAATTCAGACAAAACATTTCTAATCTACGTAAAGAAAAATCAAATTGTAGCTTCATCTATAGTCTTTTAACTTATTTAGAACACCCCAGTATTACCCCTTTGGGTTTTTACATTTTTTTGGACAATCTAGAAGTAAAGAATCCGATCAGCATCAAAAAGTTTTCACTCGTTATTTTATCCGAATTGGGTTTTGCTGCCTTACAACATCAGGTGTCCTTACAACACAACCTTGAAGATCTAGAAAAACTGGGGATTTTACTTCATATTCAAACTGTTGAATATAAACTACACCTTAAACAATGCGTCAAAAAATTTGACTTTCATACTTTTTCGATCGCGGATAAAATACACCTAAAACAGGAATTCGAACAACTCTTAAAAAAGACGAATGCTAAATAAACGAATCGATCTAGGGCTTTTTTTCTCAAATTTTTAGTTGGATAACAACCTAAACAAAAATCTTTACTTATCTTTCAACTCCTAATCAGATGAATCGATTTTTCATCGAGGGAAAATACACATTATTTATGAAGGGAATTATATTAGCAGGTGGTTCAGGAACTCGTTTACATCCTTTAACCTTGTCTATTTCAAAGCAACTATTACCAATATACGATAAACCGATGATATACTATCCTTTATCGACTTTAATGCTTGCTGGTATTCGCGACATTCTCATCATTTCTACGCCACGAGATTTGCCTCTATTCGAATCTTTACTAGGTACAGGAGAGCAACTGGGTATTCGGTTATCATATGCCGTACAACCGACTCCAGATGGAATTGCACAAGCCCTAATAATTGCAGAAGATTTTATTGAAGATCAACCTATATGTTTAATTTTAGGAGACAATATCTTTTATGGAAACGATTTAAAGAAAAAAGTACAACTTGCTATTGAATCTGTAGAAAAAGAACAAAAGGCAGTTGTTTTTGGTTATACGGTCAAAGATCCACAACGTTATGGTGTTGTTGAATTTGACAAACAAAATCAAGTGATTTCCATCGAAGAAAAACCCGTAAATCCCAAATCAAACTTTGCTGTAGTAGGGTTATATTTTTACCCAAATAATGCAATATCATATGCTAAAACACTACAACCCTCTTCAAGAGGAGAGCTGGAAATAACAAGCTTAAACAACTTGTATTTACAACAAAACAACTTACAAGTACAACCTTTAGGTAGAGGATTTGCCTGGCTTGATACGGGTACGCATGAGTCTTTAGTCGAAGCGACGGAATTTGTCAAAACAGTTGAAAAGAGAACTGGCTTAAAAATTGCTTGCATAGAGGAGATTGCTCTTTCTAACCATTGGATTTCCAATGAAAGTTTAGCCAATACTATTGCTTCCTATAAAGGTGATTATTACGATTATATCCGAGAATATTTACAGGCTGTACAAAAAAATTAAGCTTGATTTTTATTTTTGCTGTTCAATTGCTACGATCCAATCTTGATTGGCTAGATACCAAGCAATTGTCTTTTTTATGCCATCTTGAATAGTTTGAGTAGGTGTCCAACCCAAAGCTTGCAATTTGGTAGCATCAATGGCATATCTTAAATCATGTCCTTTTCGATCTGTTACAAAGCGAATGAGCTGTTGACTACTGCCTGCTTCTCGTCCCAATAAAAGATCTACCTCCTGACACAGCATGTGAACTAAGGCAATGTTTTTCAATTCATTAAATCCTCCTACATTATAGGTTTCGCCTATTTTTCCACGTGTAAATATAAAATGAATGGCTGCTGCGTGATCTTCCACATACAACCAATCTCGAACATTTTCACCTGTTCCATAAACAGGAATTTCTCTTCCTTGAAGTATGCACTGTATAGTTAGCGGAATTAATTTCTCAGGATATTGATTAGGACCGTAATTATTAGAACAATTGCTAATTAAATAAGGCATTTGATACGTTTCTCCATAAGCGCGAACAAAGTGATCCGAACTGGCTTTTGAAGCAGAATAGGGCGAATTAGGCGCATAGGCCGTTGTTTCAGAAAACAATCCGTCCATCCCTAGTGTACCATAGACCTCATCCGTACTAATATGGTAAAAGATCTTTCCTTTCCAATTATGCTCCCATCGCTTGCGAAAAGCGTTTAGTAAAATCACCGTTCCCAAGACATTAGTTGTTACAAAGGCTAAAGGATCCACAATGGAACGATCAACATGAGATTCAGCAGCTAAATGAATGACGTGGGTAAACGAATAAGATTCGAAAAGCTGTTCAACAAAAGCTTCATCGCGAATATCACCTTGAACAAATCGATAATTAGCAGCAGCTGCAATATCTTCAACATTTGTCAAGTTTCCTGCATACGTTAAGGCATCTAAATTGACAATCGTATCCTCAGGAAAAGCGTTGACAAATTTACGCACCACATGACTTCCTATAAAGCCAGCTCCACCAGTAATTAAAATGCATTTTGAAGATTTCATTCGATCGAGTTTTATCAAAAATAAAAAAGCAACCGATTGGTTGCTTTTTTGTTCACAGTTGACGGTTTATAGTTTACCGTAAACAGTCAACTGTAAACTGTATTAGTTATTTAACATAACAGGCATTACAAGCATCGTAACTGCTTCTCCATCCTCTAGACCATCAACGGGTGTTAGGATACCTGCTCTATTAGGCAATGACATTTCTAATTGAATCTCATCAGACTGAAGGTTATTCAACATTTCCAATAAGAATCTTGAGTTAAATCCGATTTGCATATCATCTCCTTGGTAATCACAAGTTAGACGCTCATCTGCTTTGTTTGAGTAATCGATATCTTCTGCTGAGATATTCAACTCTGTACCAGCGATACGCAATCTGATTTGATGGGTTGTTTTATTGGCATAAATTGCCACACGACGAACTGAATTCAAGAATTGAACTCGGTTTAACAACAATCTATTTGGATTTTCTTTAGGAATTACTGCTTCGTAGTTTGGATATTTACCATCAATTAAACGACACGTTAACGCATAGTTATCGAATGTAAATTTCGCATTTGAATCATTAAATTCAATCACTACATCCGCACCAGATGCCATTAAGATATTTTTTAAAATATTCAATGGTTTCTTCGGCATGATAAAACTTGCTTCACTTGGTGAAGTAATATCTGTACGAGAATATTTCACTAATTTATGTGCATCTGTAGCTACGAAAATTAATCCTGTTGGAGCAAACTGGAAGAATACCCCTGACATAACAGGTCTTAAATCGTCGTTTCCTGCTGCGAATATCGTTTTACTGATCGCTGTTGCCAATACTCCTGCAGACACTTCTGTTCTCGATGGATCTTCTAAGCTTTCTGCTTTAGGGAACTCATCTCCTGCTGAATAAGCTAATACATACTTACCAACATCAGAACTAATTTCAATCGTATTGTTTTCCTTTACTGAGAAAGTTAATGGTTGCTCAGGAAATGTTTTCAATGTTTCCAACAATAACTTAGCAGGAACAGCGATACTTCCTTGACTAGTTGATTCTATCTCTAGGCTAGCAGACATTGTTGTTTCTAAGTCAGAAGCTGAAACTCTCAAGATATTATTATCCAATTCAAACAAGAAATTGTCTAATATATGTAACGTATTACTACTACTAATAACACTTCCTAATACCTGTAATTGCTTCAACAAATAGGAACTCGATACTATAAACTTCATATTAAAATAATTTTATATGTAAAAGGCTTTACACCTACAAATATATTCGTTTAACTTCAATAATAAAAGCAGAATCTGCACTACTTTTTAACAAAAGTCTTTCTTTTGAAGAAAGAAAACAAAAATCCAATCAAGAGTACCACAAGAATGGGAATACCCAATACGATAAACTGAATCGTTGCATAGCGTTCAAAAACACGCATCTTGTCCAAAACTGGAATTTTAACTTCCTTAGTACGAAGGTTAATCAGTCCTGAATCATCCAAAAGATAGTTTACTGCATTAAACAAAAACTCTTTATTTCCGTATAATTTATTGGTCCATTTATCATAGCCTAATTCCATCGGTTGATAATTTTGATCCAATTGATTTTTGATGATATCTCCGTCGCTAATAACAATCATTTTGTTATCCTCGCTTCGTTTTTTAGCATTTGGCAAAGCAAATGGCAAGACTCTATTTTCAAAAACAGACTTAAATTGTCCTTCTAACAAAACACCGAGGATATAATTTCCTTTTTCACTGTAGTGTTCTGGGTTAGATTCTTCATTGATCATATCCAAATTAATTTCCGTTGGCGTACCTACGGTCAGGGAATAAGGTGATGATTGCAACAGCACTGTTTTTTTTATTTCATTTTTCAGGGTATCAATGGGAGAGGCAAAATCCAAGCGAACCCCTTCTATATTTTTCACTATTGGGTGTGTAGACTCTGGATAGACAAAGGGAGCGAATTTCCAAATAAATTCGCCATACTGTGTTTCACTACCTTGACGACCCAGTGCGAGTTTGATGGGGGTTGCTACTTCGTCTTTAACTAACAACGGGTTAATTCTCACCCCATATTTAAACAACATCTCTCCTAGAGATTGATCTTTAGGATACGCAAATAGCGAACCTTTAGTTCGTAAGCTGTCAAAATCGGCTTGTACTTGATCCAACAACCACAGCGTTTTTCCTCCATTCA
The DNA here is from genome assembly GCA_030152225.1 of Flavobacterium sp. GTDB lineage: Bacteria > Bacteroidota > Bacteroidia > Flavobacteriales > Flavobacteriaceae > Flavobacterium. The sequence continues at coordinate 23,965 of JASLHL010000025.1, forward strand.
TGATGAACTGATCCAACACTTCGATTTGCTTTTCATCAAACTCTTTGGTCGGTTTGGCCATAATGGCTAAATCGAACTCTTGCAATTGCGCCAGCGTTGCTTGTGGTGATTGAGCCACTGAATCCAATGTAAAAGGCGCCAGGTGA
>JASLHL010000056.1 GCA_030152225.1 Flavobacterium sp.
TGAGAAAAACAAGAATACCCAAAATAGCCCGCTAGAGATAGCAAAAACAACAAACAACAAACGAAGTAGCCTTTTCTTTCCCAGGAAAAGGCTTTTCACATCTTGGTCTACAGCTAACGGTGTACAGTTTAGAGCTAACGGTTTACAGTTACTAAACGTTGATCATTCACCACTCTCCACTCTCCACTCTCCACTCTCCACTCTCCACTCTCCACTCACGCAAACAAAATATAACTTAAAAATTAAAAAAATGATTCCCTATTACATTTTCACTGGTGGCCCAGGTAGCGGGAAGTCTTCTGTTCTTGAAGCACTTGCTCTAAAAGGGTATACAACCGTTCCAGAAGTGGGACGTGCCATTATCAAACAACAAATGCAACAAGGTGGCGAAGCGCTTCCTTGGTTGAATAAACAGCTTTTTTTTGAACAGATGTTTACCCAATCCCTTGCTGATTATCACAAGCAACCGAAAGAAACTCTTACTTTTTTTGATCGCGGCTTGCTCGATAGCATCGGTTACGCTACGCTCGAAGAACTTGATATCTTCCCCTACCACTTTGATGGTGCTCGAGAAACAGCATATGCCCCTCTTGTTTTTATTTTTCCGCCTTGGGAGGCGATCTATCAAAATGATACCGAACGAAAACAAGACTTTCAACTCGCTCAACAAACCTATGAGGCCATGCAAATTACCTACAAAAAAATGGGCTATCAACTTCTAGAAGTCCCACTCACCTCCATCGAAAAACGAGTAGAATTTATTCTACATACACTAGACATAAACCAATAGAAGAATTACCTTTGCACTCGAAATAACATAGGTTGTTTTATACGTTATGGAACTCGATATTATCTTCTATCTGTGTATAGTAGCTTTTTGTGCAGGCTTTATTGATGCTATTGCCGGCGGTGGTGGATTGATTCAAACTCCCTTAGGGCTTGCCTTACTGCCTGCTATTCCCGTATCATCCGTGATCGGAACACTAAAAATACCTGCTTTTTCAGGCACAGCTATTGCCGTACTGCAATACCTCAAGCGAACGAAAATCCAATGGTCGTATTTTTTACTACTGGCTGCTTTATCTTGTGCAAGTGCCTTCCTCGGATCTTATACACTGACGATAGTAAACAACGACTTTATGAAGCCGTTACTACTCGTGATCCTCATTGCACTTTGGGTATTTACTTATTTCAAAAAAGACTTTACAAAGAAGCACCTCACTGAAATAACCGCAAAAAAAAGATATACCTACGGTGTTCTTATCTCACTGGTGATTGGTTTTTACGATGGATTTATTGGTCCTGCAACGGGAACCTTCTTCATTATGGGGTTTGTCTTTTTAATTGGTTTTGACTTTTTTAAAGCTTCTGCTTATGCCAAACTCATCAACTTATTTACCAATTTAGGGAGTATTTGTCTCTTCTTGTTAAAAGGACAGATTCTGTGGTCCGTAGCACTACCTATGGCCGTATGCAATGGTATTGGCGGATATTGTGGAGCGAAATTAGCCATCCTAAAAGGGCAACAATGGGTGCGCTATGTGTTCTTGTTTATTATGCTTATTGCTATTTGTCGATTTGGATATGAGGTAATTGTTTGATTTTTTTGGCTTTCGGCTTTTGTTGTTTGTTGTTTGGCTTTTGGTGAGCCCACAATTTGTAAGGAAAATATCCTTGTATGAGAAACGATGAAATACTTTTTACAAATTAAAAATCGATTAATTCAAGTCTTCATTTTCCTTCTCTACTTTGTATATTCATCGGGAAAGAATTATATACCCACTTTTTTCACTATTTAGTGCCTAGTAGAAAATTTATTTTTCAGTGATAAGAATATTTTGCTCTGTAATAGAGTAATCTAACCAAAAGCCAAACATCAAAACTACCTACCTAGATCTTCCTCAATCTTTTCTCGGTCTTTACTGCTAATCCACAGTTGTCCAATTTTAGATAAGCGGATTCGCGTTAGTACATCTTTTGTTCGACCGTAGTGGTGAAACAAGGCATAAAGTAAAATACCGATACCTAGTATATTTAAAAACCCAAAAATAATTTTATTGGCTGCGAGGATTGCATTGAGTTGAACGGTCCCTAGATTGAGTTTTCCTCCTGTTTGAATCAGCAGAACATCATCCAAATATACCGCGAGATTACTCAAGCTCTGTACTTGCAATTTGTATTGCAACCACGAAAATAATGCGCTAAAAATACCCAAAGAGATAAAGGTTCTCCACAACAGCACAAAGCCTATTAAACTCAATAAACTTGGGATATCCAGCTGATCCAGTGTATAGTACCAAATCACAATAAACAAAATACTCATTCCCATTCCTTTGAAAAACATGGGCAATAACCACATCGTATAATTTAATTCAGGTACCATAAAGAAATACATCATCACGGTATACAACATAAAAGAAGCAAACCCAATGAAGGTCAACATACGTATTGGAATTAAGTGGTTAAACCACTTATAGGCAATAATCGCACCGACAAGTAAACCGGGAATCATCATCACATTTAACGATGCATTGGTCAACGCATTGTATCCTAAAACTCCCATAGCAAAGGTGTTTTGCAAATTGGTCGTTGCTAAATACATCCCCAAAAAGAGCAACATCACAATACCATGTCGTACGTTGTTCTTTTTAAAGGCCTTGAGTGACAAAAAAGGACGGGTTAATAGCTGTTGGCGAAAGAAAAAGGCAAAAGTCAGTAGGACAAACGATACGGTGGCGTATTGAATATGCGTGGAGTTAAACCAATCTTGTTGTTTGCCAAAAGCTAAGATATATCCCAAAATCATAAAGGAACTGATGTACAGCAAAACGCTGATCCAATCAATATAAAATAAGGGAACTTTGCGCATAAAACGCTGATTGTGTTGAAAAACAACACAAACTAAGGCAGTTACTAAACAAATCGCAGCATAATATAAATAGCCAAATTGCCAATTGGCATAATAGGATACTTTGGTTATATAGTAGCCTGCAATTTGCGTAACAATCAATACAGCGGTATAAAAAATACTATAAAAGCGCCCGCGGTTTCCATCTTTTGATAAAATGAACATCAACGGTAGTACAACTTCCATCATCCCCAGCATTTTGAAAACGCCAATTAAAAAAGAAGCGCCAATAATTACTTGCGGTTGATGTGTGGTTCCCATCACAGTATATAAAAGGGCAATTCCCGTTAAACTACCCACTAAAATTTCTTTGGTTCGAAAACGAGCTTTGATACGGACAATCAAAGGCATAACCGTTCCCATCCCCACTACACTCGCATAATTCGCCCATAAATAGTATTCACTCATGGCGCCTGTACTCCCTACGAGATACGTAATATTGGGCGTATAAATGGCACTTACTCCAAAGAAAATCAGTGCAATTACCACCAAGAGTAATAGCATGATAGGCTTGGGAACCCAAGAGTGAAATAAACCTTGATTATACATAAATTCGCTGTTGTTCTACTTATTTTTCAGTTGGACATTCATATTCATTCCCGCTTTTAGACGACCTAGTAGTTCTTGCTTGTTGGTCGTTGTAAATTCTATACGCACGGGAATACGCTGTTGTACTTTGACGAAATTACCGGTTGAATTGTCCGTTGGCATACTAGAATAGCGATTTCCTGTTGCAGCAGAAATAGCTGTTACAACACCTTCAAACTGCTCTCCTCTTACTGCATCAGCTGTCATCGTTAAAATAGTTCCAATCTCCACATCGGGCATTTGCGATTCTAAGAAATTCGCCGTTACCCACTTCTCATTGTCGCGCACAATGGTTGTAATTTGCTGACTTGGGTTTAGTAGTTGACCTGCATTGATCAATCTTCTTCCCATCGTGCCATCATAAGGAGCGCGAATCACGGTATAAGACAAATTGAGCTGTGCCATAGCTAGCATGGCTTTGGTGCGTTTGATATCTGCGTCATTTAAAGCCAATCGCGTGTCGATTTCCGATACGGATAAACGCGTTGTCGTTTGCTGTTTTTTCAAGGCATCATACGCTGCTTTCGCCGCTTGATACTCCGTATTCATCTGATCATATTGCTGTTGGGTCACGGCTTCCACTTTGAGTAAGCGCTGAAAGCGATTTTTATTTTGCTCTGCATTCCACAAACGCGCTTGTGCTCCTTGAATATTAGAGTCAAAAACGCCAATGGTATTACTTGCCGTTTGTCGAGCAGATAAGGTTACCTCTTTTGCAGCTATCGCGCTTAAATATGCCGCTTCTGCTTGTTCTACTTGGGTGCGAATCTCGCTCTCATCCAAAATAACAAGTGTATCTCCCTGTTTAACCCTTTGGTGTTCAATGAATCGGATATCCTTGATATAAGCTGATACACGAGTATTGATTGGGTTAATATACTCTTCTACTTGAGCCGATTCGGTATAATCCTTATCTCCAATGTGGAAGTATTTGGTTAAGAGCCAATAAAAAGCAAAAGCCACAACCAAAAAGGTCAAGGTGTTTAAAAATATAATCTTTCGTTTTTTAGTCACCTCTTGTTTGTGATTAATCGTAATCGGAGCACTTTTTTTTGCTTGTGGCTCTGTCGGTGTCGTATGCGTATTGTCTGTTTGTTCCATGTGAATAATCCTTCGTTTCTTACAACGTTCCCGTTGCTTTTACTAAACTGTAATATTGATAAAGTACATTAATCTGAGCATTAGCATATTGCAATTCTGCTTCGAGTTTGGCATTTGTAGCATCTGTCATTTCCGCTTGAATGGCCAATTGATTTAAGTATTTTGCCTCGATAATGCGGTAATTTTCTTGGGCCAATTGCTGACTTTTTTCTAACAAATGAGCATTTTGAATCGCTTCTTCATATTTAGAATAGGCAGCGTGTACGCTCATTTCTACTTGTTGCCTGGCCCATACCTTCGTTTCTTCTGCCTTTTCTTTTTGTAAGCGTTCTAACTTGACCTTTTTAGGTGTTTTATATAGGTTGTCTAAGCTGTAGTTCAACGATACGCCAACCTGCCACGTATTGGAATACATATCTAGGACTGGATTTGACGTGGTAATGGGTCTGCTCATCGAATACCCTCCTATCGCTGCTAAGGCAGGATACTGTTCTGTTTTAGCAAGGGCAATTTTCTTATCCGCAGCTAATACGGCTTGATCGGTTAATTGCAAGGTTGGATGGTGTTCATAAGCCAATGACAAATACTGATCGTAAAGTCCTACTAATTCCTTTTCGTCAATCTCTTCCGTTGGTAAAATTGTTGTTTGGGTATCCAATCCCAAGGCAATAGCCAAATTGTAGTTGACAATATTAAGCTTGTTATACACGACTAATAAGGCCTGATCGATATTTTGCAACGCCAGTTCACCGCGAATCACTTCATTGCGAGTCAACATGCCTTGGCTGTAAAATTGCTTGACATTTTCTAGTCGAATTTGCCCTAATTGCTTGTTATTTTGGTAGACTTCTTGCTGATTTAAAAGCTTATAGAGATCTAAATAGCTGGAAATTACTAAAAACTTAATACTTTGTTGGTCGTTGACCCAGTCCAATGCAGCAATCTGCTCTCCAATTTTTGCGAGTTCAATGGATTTTTTAATCGCGCCACCTTTAAAGAGTAATTCCGATGCCTGAATCGCATAAGAATTGCCAAAATGAGGCATATCATTTGTCGTTACTTTGGAGAAATCCCGATCGAGAATTAAAGCGTCTCCAATATAAGCAGCAGTTGCTGAAACGCCAATCGTCGGTAATTGTTGTAGTTTTAAAACTTGAGTTTGTTGATTTGCAATATCTTTTTGTTGAGCGCTGATTTTCAACTGTTGGTGATTGGCTAACGCTAACTCAATGATTTCGTCTACCGTTAATTTTGTGGTATGCTCTTGTGCATATCCCCCAGTAGTCGAAAACAATAAAGCTGCAAAACCACCCAAGATTATGCGCCATTTACTTTTCATTCTTCACTTTGTTTTAGGCAGACAAAGTTAATTTGCTTCTACTGGAGTCACAATGATCGAAATTAACCATTAGATGTTCAAAAGTACTATTTCTTACTTTTAAATGAGGCTCTATATTGCGTTGGACTCATTTTTTGATGTTTTTTAAAGAAGTGAGTAAAAGCATATTGATCACTAAAATGCAAGGTAGTTGCAATTTCTTTGAGTGAATTCGTCGTTGTACTTAATTGAGCTTTAGCCTCATTTACCACAAATTCACTGATAATCTGATTGGGTGTTCGTTGAGCGACTTCCTTCACAACCGCACTCAAATAACGGATGGATATATGCATAGCATCTGCGTAAAACTGTACGCTTTTAGATTGCAAATAGTGTTCAGCTACTAGGTTAAAGAACGCATAAGCCAGTTTTTGTTGTCGACTGAGTTGCAAGACTTGTTCTTCGTGCAAAGGAGTAACGATACTAACCAAATGGTACAACAAGATGTTGAAGTAATTTTGAATGATCTGCTCCGCATAAGCAATCTCTTTGTGGTGCTGGGTATAGTAGATCAACAAGGTTAGGTTATCCCAAAACACAATAAATTCTTCCGTGGGAATGGTAAAAATTCGCCTCAATTGATTTTTCAAATCTTTGTACACTTTCACTCGATTTAGTTGAAAGGTGTTGTGTTCTACAAAATCGCGATCATAGCCCAACAAGCGAAACTCGGTGTGGGGTTCAATTTCTAAGATTTCATATACATACTTGGTGTTAATCAAGAGAAAAGAAGTACGGGTAATTTCAATTTCATGGATTTGTTCCTTCATTCGGATGCGTCCTGTGTAGACAAACAAAATAGACGATCGCTTGGGGCGATAGGGACGTCCAGGGTATGCAGTTTCAAATAGGGTCTCCTCCGTATAAATGCGAAGTGCCTCGTAATACTCGTTCTCTTGTTCTGTAGTTGTTGCTATCATAGTGCATATTGAGTGCACAAAGTACAAAATGATTCCATAGGTTGTTCCTCTTTTATAGGTCACTATAAAATAAACAAATCAAATACTTACACGCTAAAATCGCATTTTACATAAACTATTCAAATAATTTTTCCTTTATACCAGCAAACTAATAATAAAAGGTATACTTTTTGCAAGCTATAAATTAGTTGTTTATTCCTTTCGAAGGCTCTTTTTAGAAATTGTTTCTATAGTAGGTAGCATTCGAGAAGAACATACATAAAGTGAGTTATTATTACTCACTTAAAGATTTTCATTTAATTTTTAGCTACTACTATTTGTCATCAACACGCCGTTCAAACTGCGTGTCAACTAAATTGTTCTTCTATCTATTTAGTGACAAATAGTAGTTTATTTTTATTATTTTATCTAATTCTAAATAGCACTACCCCACTTAGACAAACTGTTCTTTACACTTAATAAAGCGCTATATTTGCATGCTTTTTCCTTTCCTCAGCACAGGAATCAAAAGGAACAAGGCAGAACGCAAAGATCATTCAATTATGGAAACAAAGACAACAATACCTTTTTCAAGGTATGAGAAATTTGTCATCTTTATACTGGCTATTACCCAATTTACCGTTATTTTAGACTTTATGGTTATGGCACCCTTAGGGGATTTACTCCTAAAGAGTTTAGCCATGGATACGCAAGATTTTGGAATTGCGGTATCGGCTTATGCTTTTAGTGCAGGTGCATCGGGGCTACTAACCGCAGGTTTTGCGGATAAATTTGATCGCAAAAAATTATTGCTGTTCTTCTATATTGGTTTTATCGTTGGAACCTTGTTCTGTGGTTTGGCCTACTCCTATGAAACACTGGTTGCAGCTCGAATTTTCACGGGTCTATTTGGCGGTGTAATCGGTTCTATCTCTATGGCAATCATTACAGATATCTTTAGCTTACAACAACGTGGACGCGTGATGGGATTTATTCAAATGGGATTTGGGGCGAGTCAAGTATTGGGTATTCCCATTGGTCTTTATGTCGCTAATAAATGGGTATGGGAAGCTCCTTTCTTTTTAATTGTCGCTCTTTCCATTCTTATCGCAGGGCTTATTTTCCTATACCTACGTCCTGTCAATGCACATTTGGCTTTACAACAAGAAAATAAACCGCTGGTTCACTTATGGAATACGCTCAAAAACAAAGAATACCGCATCGGTTTTGTCGCTACTACCTTTCTATCCGTAGGCGGCTTTATGATGATGCCCTTCGGTACCATATTTGCCGTTAATAACTTAGGAGTGCATCCGGATCAATTGCCTTTGCTCTTTATGGTTTCGGGAGTAACTTCTCTTATTTTTATGCCTTTTATTGGTAAACTCAGTGATAAAATGAACAAATACCTCCTCTTTAGTATCGCTTCTTTTTGGTTGATGCTCGTTTGTGTGGTGTATACGAATATGGCGCAAATTCCGCTGTGGTTGGTTATGCTGATTAATATTTTCATGATGTTCGGAATTATGAGCCGCATGGTACCATCTTCTGCACTTACTAGTGCTGTACCTGAAGGAAAAGATCGCGGTGCTTTTATGAGCATCAACTCCTCTATTCAACAGATTGCTGGCGGAATTGCCGCAGCAATCGCAGGACTTATCGTTTATCAAGAGCACAAAAATAGCCCCCTAATGAACTATGACATTGTAGGCTATGTTGTTGTAGGTGTTTCTTGCTTGAGTATCCTCTTGATGTATCGCGTAAATCAATTGATTAAAACGAAGCGATAACTGGGTTATGAGTTATGAGTTATGAGTTATGGGTTATGAGTTATGGGTTATGAGTTATGAGTTATGGGTTATGGGTTATGAGTTATGGGTTATGAGTTATGGGTTATGAGTTATGGGTTATGGGTTATGGGTTATGAGTTATGGGTTATGAGTTATGGGTTATGAGTTATGGGTTATGGGTGATTTGTTCTTTGTGTGGTTTCTGTAGTCTATTACAAACCATGAATCGAAAATTAAATAAATTATTTATCTACAATCCAATCCGCATGTCCTTGAGGAACGTAAGGTCGCACCTTTTTGTCCCCCTCCCTATTAGATAAAAATAGTATAGCGTTTATTTTGATTGACTGATGCGATGCTTCCTACGTCAGCATGACAAATTCTTAATACGCATTTTTTCTAGGAAACAAAATATCAGAAATTAGAAGGGAGTTAGATAATGAGATGTAACAAAAAAAGGTTATCTCTTCCACAGAAATAACCTTTATAAAACTTGTAATACAGCTCAAACTTTACGTATTCCTACAATTATCCCACTCTTCTGCATCGTGATAACCGAACACACAAATTTCTGGATGATCCACAACAAATACCTTCAATCGTTCCAGATTGAACAGGCGTTGTATATTATCTGCCGCTCTTGCCTTAGTTAACTCATGTACAGGATGTAAGGGATCCGTTAATTCTGCTCGAAGATAGTAAGCATCTCCAACATAAAAATAAGTTTGTTTTTCTATAGTAAAAGCAACACCACAGTGTCCCAATGTATGTCCAAATAAGGGAATCAAGGCAAGAGATAAATCGGGATGCAAGGCTAGATATCTCGCCTCAAAGCCCAACCAAGTATCCGTTGAAGGACCGTACGTTTGTATTAAAGGTCGATGTTGTAAAACAAAGTCGAGATACCTCGCTTCTGGTTTGTAAAAACTAGTTAATTCTTCTTGTGCTACGTGAATTTTAGCTTTAGGAAAATCGAGCAACCCACTGCTGTGATCACAATCCAAATGGGACAATACGATATCCGTTACATCCAAAGGATTTAAGCCCAAATTTAGAATTTGATCTTTTGCTGATTGGAAAGCCCTAAAATTGAAACCTACTTGTTGAATCAGCACTTCAGTAAAGTGTAAATTTGGATCGACTAAATCTTGACTACTAATACCCGCATCAACTAAGATAAGCTGCTTTTTCATTTGAATCAAGATGCAATGTCCGATAGCTCTATCTCCTGTTGGAGACTGAATTTCAACGCAATTTAAGTGATGTACTTTCATGTGTTCTCTAATTAAATAAACGACAAACTACGTTTATCTTCTGCTTAAAAAATAGAACAAAAACGACAACAATTACTGGGAGAGAATTCGCAAACGACTGTGGTGTATTACTTCACTTTCATTATAGTTCCATTGTTTATCCATAAACTCTTTGGGGGTATAACCAGAGTAAAACTTGAAAATACGCCCAAAATGCGCTTGATCGGCATAATTTAATGCATAAGCGATATCGACTATCTTTGTTTCTGGGTGTTTTTTCAAACAATATGCCGCTTTTTGAAACTTGATGAGCTGTCTATAGGCTTCAAAACTTAGCCCTACATAGGATTTGAAATCTCGTTGAAATTTACGAGCAGAAACATGATGCATCTGAGCCACTTGGCTACTAGAGAAAGTGAAATAGGAATCAAAATTAGAAACAATAGGAATGATATAGGGATTTTGTTCAACACGACAATTCAAAGCCCTAAAATAGGCATTAAAATAAGCAACAAATGACATCCAATGTTCAAACTCAACGAGGGGTTCTATAGCTAATCCTCGAAATAGCTCTCGTGCGTCTAAACAACAATCTGTTAACACAGAGGCGTCAATTCCCATAAGTTGTTTAAAGGCATAGGGCTGGAATTGAATACCAAAAAACAAAGTCCCTGCTTCACATTCATTCAAACAGAATCCCTTTGATTTTTGTCCGTAAATAAAACACAGAGGCAAAACGTCGGTTCCCCTAAAAAGGCCTGGATTACCTTGTACATGTTGAAAGATTAACCCTGGATAGCCATCGGAAAAAATGCGATACGTTGGATGCTTAACACTCGCTGCATCCGCATACCAATAGCCTTGAATTAAAAAGCGTAAATCCAACGGGGGGGCAACTAGTTGTATATTCATCACACTAAAAAATGAAGCACTGAATGCTAAATTTAAGAAGTTAATACAGCACTCGTAATGTATTTTTCAAATATTTTTTTCGCCTTTTTCTTTGTGACTTCCTTTTTGTAGGTATCGTGTTCAGAAAGGTAAACTACTGGTGCTTTCTTACACATCCCTTGGCATTTCATCTGACAGAGGTTGTAATCAGCACTCATCCCACTTTCTTCCAACAAATCTTGGAAGCACGCTTTGGCTTCTTCATTGTATCGGCAACATTTTTTTCCATCGCAAACGAAGATTGTTCGCTCACCTTTCTTAACTTTACTCATTTGGATCAAAGTTTGCTG
>JASLHL010000105.1 GCA_030152225.1 Flavobacterium sp.
GTATAGAGCTGACAAACATATATACTAACAAGCGTATAAATGAGATATAAGGTTTCTCGGCATTCAACTTTTCTTCCATGCTTCAAATGTAAAGGTTATCTAATCGAAACTCAAAAATAGAGATAAATAATTAAGCCTCAGTAATAAAATAGAGCTTTAATATACAGTAGGTCTACAATAATGTTATTCTGCAACAATTTTTTCAAAGGAAACTTACTCTTTAATTCCAAAAGAAGCTTTCCGTTTTTAGCATTACTTAAAGCTTCGAAAAAAAAAGGCTATCCAGCCGGCCTCTTGGTTTTTCTATCGCACACCTGATTTGCTTTCTCCTAAATGAAAATAAAAAGGACCAAAATTCAAGATGAATTTTGGTCCTTTTTAACTAATTAATAGAATGAAGTCTTGCTGTACAAATTAAGACAGCATCTTTTCTATTATTTAACCCGAATTGGATCCTTCGGTTTTTTGATATTTTTATACGGATATGTTTTGATTTCTTCCAGTAAAATTTGAATGGTTCTATCCAATTGAGGATCTCTACCTTCAATCAAATCCTTTGGTGTTTGTTCAACAAATACATCCGGAGCTACACCTTCATTTTCGATGATATAATTTCCTTTTAAATCATATACACCAAAGTTAGGAGAGGTAATTTTACCACCATCCAATAAAGGAGGATATCCAGATATACCGACAAGAATACCCATAGTAGTTCTTCCTACAAGCTTACCTAAACCTTTATAACGGAACATATAAGGCATCATATCTCCACCAGAACCGGCATTTTCATTAATAATCATAGCTTTTGGGCCATAAATACCATTCCCTGGAGTTGTAAAACCACGCCCATCACGTATACCCCAACCTGCGATCAATTCTCTAGATAATAGATCAATCACATAATCGGCTACCCATCCACCACCATTGTTACGCTCATCCATCAATAAGGCTTTCTTATCCATTTGAGAGAAGTAATAACGGTTAAATGAAGTATATCCTTCACCAGCCGTATTTGGCATGTACACATACGCAATTTGACCATTACTTAATTTATCTACACGCTTACGATTTGTTTCAGCCCAATCCGCACTTCTTAAGTTTATCTCATCCGAAAAAGAAATTGGCTTAACAATAACCTCACGTGCTCCAGATAGACTCGGTTTTGTATTGATTGAAAGGGTCACTTGCTTATTTACGGTATGCTCAAAAAGACTATAAATACTCATTTTATCAGTCAATTCAACCCCATTTACAGCAACAATATATGCGCCTTCTTCAATATTTAGTCCTGGTTCAGATAGAGGTGCTTTAAAGGATGGATTCCAATCCATACGCGTAAATAGCTTAGAAATTTTATAGAATCCGTTATCAATTACATAATCCGCACCCAACATACCCACGCTTACAGAAGGAGAAGAGGGTTGATCACCTGGATAAATATAATTATGACCTACAACCATTTCGCCCATCATTTCGTTTAATAGATAGCCTAAATCCGAACGGTGATTGACAAAAGGAAGGAATTTTTCATATTTAGTTTTGATCGCATTCCAATCTGCCCCATGCATATTCTCTACATAGAAATATTCTTTTTGCATAGACCAAACTTCATTGTAGATTTGCTTCCACTCTGCAGCAGGATCTACGATTTGTTTGATACCAGCCAAGTTTACTTTGCCTTGCTCAGGAGATCCTACTTTTTGTCCAGCATTTACCAGATTAAAGTTACCATTAGCAGCCATGTAAAGCATTTTCTTACCATCAGCACTCAATACAAAACCTCGAGCACCCTCTACAATCGTTCTATTTTCTAATTTATTTAGATCATAAACAGCGATCGTATTTCCTCTTTGATAGGTCAATACATTATCAAATGCATCTCCATTTAAGGAATATATACCAGCAGGTAAAGGTAAAGCAACAATACGGTTTTCAATTTTATCAAAATCTACCTCAATATCTTTAGAAGATGATTTTTTATCTTTAGATTTTTTATCATCATCTGACTTTTGAGCAGATTTATCCTTTGCATCTTTCTTATCGTTCTCTTTATCTTTGGAATCCGTTGCTTTATCATCTTTCACAACTTCTTCATCGCTTTCATTTTTGAAGAATGATGGCGTTTTAGAAGAAAGAATAAAAGCATATACATTGTAATTTGCTGAACGATCCGAAGCGGACATATGTAAGCCCGAATTGGTCATTCCGATATTAGTACTTTCTGTGAAAAACAAATACTTACCATCTCTACTAAATGCTGTATTACGAACAGCACTCATACCATCTGTAATTTGTTTGGATTGTTTGGTTTCTAAATTGTACATGTACAAAGCAGAAACTGTATTAGGAAGTGTTTTTACATAAGAAATCCATTTTGAATCTGGAGACCAAGAAGGTTGGAAATGATTGTAGGTACGGCCAGTATGTGCACCTAATGTATCATCATCCACTTTCACGACTTTCTTACTAGCAATATCTATATAATATAAATTTAAATGTGCATCATTATAGAATAGCATTTTGGAATCCGGAGACCAAGTTGGTTGAAAATAAAAGGCTGTAGTACCTAAAGATAAGGTTAGCGGTTTTTCCTTACCCAATTGGTCCACTAAGACTAATTCATATTTTCCAGATTTATCAGAAATATAGGACACCCATTTTCCATTTGGAGACCAAGCAGGGAAGCGTTCGTGTGAACCAGGAGAGTTCGATAAATTACGAGCTTCACCCTTTTCCTTTGGTACAGAAAAAATCTCGCCTCTTGCTTCAAAAAGAGCTCTTTGACCCGTAGGAGAGATGCCTAAACCACGAACCCCGTCGCTCATATTGACGTAATGCGGTCTTTTATACAGATTATCTGCCGAAACGCTGATACTTAGAGCACGCGATTTTTTATCTTTAATGGAATAAACATTAATTTTTCCAGCATACTCAAAAACCAACTCATCCGAATTACCACTTAAGGTTCTAACATCATAATCGTTGAAATTTGTTAATTTATCTACTTTTTTGGATTTAACATCATAGC
>JASLHL010000148.1 GCA_030152225.1 Flavobacterium sp.
TGAACCTCAGATACAAGCCAATGGTGACGGTGTGATAACAGTAGAACAGTTACACACGCTGTGGATCAACCAACAACAAACAGCAATTGTCATTCGTACCTTACCCAATGCAACAGCGAAGAAACACAGCAAGTATTCCCATACCAATCCACCATATTTGGATGCCGCCGCTGCCTTATTTTTGCGTGAGCAAGGGATCAAGCATCTGTTGATCGACTTGCCTAGTGTGGACAAAGAAAAGGACGAAGGTAAGTTGTTGGCACATAAAGCGTTTTGGAATGTGAAGGATATCAATAATGTCAATGAAGACGCACAATTTGATGCAACAATTACCGAGATGATCTATGTGCCAGATTGGGTACACGATGGTTTTTATCTCCTGAATATACAAATTGCCTCTTTTGTAAACGACGCTTCGCCTAGCAAGCCAATTTTATATCAAATTCTTTAACGTCATACCATGGATGTACATGTTATTTACGACTATTGTCTGAACAAAAAAGGCACCACTGAAGACTTTCCCTTTGATCAGGAAACACTGACATTTAAAGTGGGAGGAAAGATTTATCTGCTCCTCAATTTGACCAAATGGGAGCAGGGAAATTGCTTTGTCAATTTGAAATGTGATCCAGAAAAGGCAGAAGAACTCCGCGCAGATTACAGCGAAATTGTTCCAGGGTATCACATGAGTAAAAAACATTGGAATAGCGTACACCTTGGTGGATCTGTACAGTGGACGCTGTTGAAAGCATTGATCGACCATTCGTATGAACTCGTCTATGCAAGTTTAACTAAAAAAGTAAAAGAGCATTTAGATGAACTGTAACTTGGTAGTTGAATACAAGTTAGGTCACTATAAAAATAAAAAAAGAGCGAGTAATCGCTCTTTTTTATTTTTTAACTTGCTCGTAAAACGAAAGGCAAAATATCTTTCTTGCGTTCATATTCATCTTTTAGTAACTGCTGCAGATCAGTTGAATCCAGCATCTGGATGAATAATGCTCCTTGTGCACGAAGCAATTGATCTTGGTCGTTTGTTCCTAAGTTTAACTTGTAAATCTTTTGTATCGATTTAATATAATAGTCGTAAAAAGGATAGGTTTCGCTGTTTAAGTTATTGATAATAGCATCAAAAGCAAAAGCTTCTAAATAGGGTGAACGCGTTTTTTCTGTGTTTTTTAAAGGGTTGATTCCCACGCAAATTCGTCCACTATAAGCTCCTGCGGCAGTGACTCCGGTGAGATTGAAAAACTTAACTGCTACGTTGAGAATTTTGTCTAAGTGAACGGTGTCTTTGGCTTGGGAATGATCTACAACTTTCGCTCGGTAGTTCTTTACTAAAGGGGCAAAAGTAGTATCAGATTCTAGGTGCTCAATTACTTTTTGACTCACGGCGATTGTGTCGTTGATTTGAGCTAGGGCATCATAATCTAAACGCGCAGAATGATTGATAATCAAAAAATCCCAAAAGCTCGGTTGTCCGTTGATTTCCGTTGCTCCAGTCAAGGATGAATCGACTTGTCTAATTGTGACATAAGGCGATGCATCATAGAATTTTACCTCTAAAAATTGGTTGTAATCTTCAAACATCGATGGAGGCTGTTGTGCATGTCCTTGTGACGGAGTACCTAGCAATGTCAAGAGGAAAATAATAGATAATGAATAAATGATTTTCATGTTGTTTTATTTGATTAGCTGTTTTTAGCTGGTGGAGTTGCCGCAATAGTGATAGGTAAAGTAAATTGACTGCGTACAATTTGATCATGGTCTTCAGCAGGTATCCATTGTTTCGTTTTGGATAGAGCTTCTATAGCTGCTTCCCCTATACCAAAACCAGGATCTCTCACAACTTTAACGTCGCGTAAACTCCCATCTTTTTCAACAATGAATTGAAGAATAACGCGAGCTGAGTTACCATTTATCTCAGGTAGTTTAAAGTTGGAAATAAAATCTCGGTTAAATTCTTCCATACCACCGGGGTATTTGGCTGGTTTAGAAACGGCAATGTGAACTTTATCTGAATTCGATACTTGCTTTGCTTTTTCCGTTTGGGCTGACGCTGTTGTTTGTTTTTTGAGATCTTTTGCAAGTACAGTTGTTGCGCCTAGCATACATACTAAAGCGAAGGTACCCAATACAGCTAGTGTATTGTGTAACGGTTTGTTTACTTTTGTTAGCATAATAAAACGTTTTTTAGTTAGGTTAAAGTTGAATGAACTACTCAACGGTTGTTCATTGTGTTGATAGGTTTGTGTTAATAGCAATTGTAAATAAGCTTGGGTTTCCTCTTTTGATGTATTTAGGGTATCATCTGCTAAAAACTCGTGATTTAAGGCGATGTGCTGTTTGTACCAATACAACAAGGGCTGAAACCAAAACACTATTTTTAATAGTTCAATGAATAAAATGTCTCGTGAATGATGTTGTTTCACATGGTTGTATTCATGCAATAGAATTTTATTGTCCCAGTCAATAGGAATGTGAAGGGGAAGGTAAATGGTACTTCGAAAAGTAAAAGCTACATCCATGTGGGGTAATAGAACAAAGCGTTGTCCGCGATTGTAGATAACACTGCCTTGCTTTTCTATTTTTTTATACTGGTATAGGGCAGTAAAAAAGCGAATTAACATAACGATAACTCCAAGGACATAGAGCAGGAGTAAAATCGTTGATCCAGTTAGTACCGACGAAGTGTCAACCCCCGTTGGCGGGGTTACAGGAGAAATAATTACTTCATTTAGTTCTTGTAATTTGCTATTAGCAACTGTCAATGCTCCTGTAGAGGGGATCTTTATCAAGGGCATAGCAAAGGCAAATCCCAAAGCAGCAAGGAGATAGTAACGTTTGAACTCGTGTATTTTGGTCTGTTCGAGAAACAGTTTATATATGCCCAGAGTCAAAAGCAATAAGAGTGTGGTTTGGATGAGGTATAGTAGCATAGTGTTAGTCTTTTAGTTGGTCTTCTACAATTTTTTTAAGCGCTTCCAATTCTTTTTTGCTCATTTTGCTTTTTTGGGTAAAGAATGAAGCGAAAGAGAAAGCAGAGTTGTTAAAATGTTGCTCTACGAGGGTGTTTAAATGCGTCTCGAAATAATCCTCTTTTTTGACTAAAGGGGTATAGGCTCTAGAATTACCATAGGTTTCATAGGTAATAAATGCTTTCTCAGTCAGTCGTTTTAACAACGTGGCTAAGGTGGTCTGTGCAGGTTTTGGATCAGGGTATTTGTCCAACAAATCCTTAGCAAAGGCCTGCTTCAAATCCCAAATATACTCCATCAACTGTTCTTCTGTTTGCGGTAATTTTATCATCGTTGTATGTTTGTTTCGTGTTTTAATTCGCCAAATTCATAATGTCTTACAGTGGTTAACTGTTCTTTCGTGTCGTAAATAAACCAAGAACCAAAGTAAAAAAAGTGTAAACCTGAAGGAGTAGATCGCAATCGTGTTTGTCCTCTTTTCGCTATTTTTCCATTGGGATGGTAATAGGTAGTATAAGCAATAGTGTCTTTAAACTGTTCTTTCTTGTATAGTTTCCCCTTGTAGCGATAAAGCCACGTTCCTTTTTGGAAACCACGGTTGTCATAACGCCCTCGAACAACCTCCCTGTTTTTTTGATCTACAGTTGTTTTATAGACCCAACGCCCTACCTTCTCCCCATTGACTGTTTGATTGATGGTGCAACTCTGTAAAAAAAGTAAAATTAAAAGTAGGGGAATCGCTTTCATTTCTATTGTTGTAGATGTTGTTCTACAAATATAGAATAAGAAATTGAAAAAACAACTGTTATTTTTAAAAATAGTAAAAAAATGGAGTATATTTACAAGCACAAGACCTTTATATTGAGCTGTATAAGCAATGTATACTATGATTGAAAAGATTTTATTCCAAGGAAATACAAGCTTAGCAAGCAGAAAAAAAGTACGAGAAAACATCGAAAAACAACCGAATGCAATTTCGACTTTAGTCGAATTTACGTTTGATCCCACGAGTAAAGTAAAGGTGTTGGCGAGTATTATTTTGGACGATTTGGTTCAAGAGAATCCTTGCTTATTAGATGATTATATTGTTTTTTTTATTGAAAATTTGCCTCGAGTAACAGATGAGAGTGTGAAGCGCTTGACGAGTAAAATGACTGTTTTGTTGTTGGAAAAGCGTGGACATCTACTGACAGTTCAGCAAGAAGAACAATTGGTTGATCAAAGTTTGCTGTGGTTAACTACGGAAACCAAAGTAGCAACAGAAGCCAATGCTATGCAGGTGATCTTATTGTTGTGTAAAAAATTTCCCACCAAAGCTAAATTGATTGCTGAATTAATCGAAGTGAGATTTACAGCCAAAACCCCAGCCTATCAGAGTAAGGCGCGTAAATTGTTGAAGAAAGTAATTGGTTAACGGTTAATGGTTCACAGTTCATAGTGTGCCGTAAACTGTAAACAAAAAAAGGGCATACGCCCTCTTTTGATTCTATCCGTGAATATGTTCTTTTGTTCCGTAGCTTTGAATTAAATTACCTTCAAACTCAAGCCATTCTTTCCAGCGTTTATCTACATCAACACGTTCGGTATATTTGCGTGCAAACTTCAAGAATGTCGTATAGTGATTGGCTTCAGAGACCATTAAGTCATAGTAAAATTTAGCAAGTTCTTCATCCTTAATATTTTGAGATAGTACGCGAAAACGCTCACAACTTCTTGCTTCAATCATGGCAGCAAATAACAAACGATCGACAAAAGCGTCGTTTCGACTACCGTCTTTTTTGCAGAACTTAACGAGTTGGTTCACGTAATCATCCTTGCGTTCACGTCCTAAGGTATAGCCACGTTCTTTGATGATTTCGTGAACCATCTTGAAATGCTCCATTTCTTCAATGGCGATATCCGTTAATTCGGTTACAAGGTCTTCGTATTCCGAGTTGTATGTGATTAATGTAATAGCGTTAGTTGCTGCTTTTTGTTCGCACCAACAGTGATCAGTCAAGATTTCTTCAAGATTTGATTCCGCAATATTGGCCCATCTTGGATCGGTTAAAAGTTTTAGTCCTAACATAATTCCTTTTCGTTTTGAGCAAAAATACTAAATATAATAGAGATTAAAAATTTAGGTGTGATACTGCTTTAGAAGCTGTATTTTTGTAGGATGGAGCATTCGTTAAAAGGAAAAAAAATACTGGTTATTGGTCAGGTATGGCCTGAATCTCGATCTTCTGCCGCAGGTAAGCGCATGTTGCAATTATTGGCTGTTTTTCAATTGTGGGAGTTGGAGATTTACTTTGGATCTCCTGCACAGCAAACACCTTATAGTGATGATTTGACGCCTTTTGGCGTAACAGAAGTAGCGATTTACCTCAATGAGGAGCGTACAGATCATGTACTAGCTGATTTACAACCTGATTGGGTGATGTATGATCGATTTATGATGGAAGAGCAATTCGGATGGCGGGTTAGCGCACAATGTCCTAATGCCCGAACCATACTTGACACCGAAGATCTACACTTTTTGCGTTATGCACGTCAAGAGTTAATAAAAAAAGGAGTTGGTACAATAGAAGATTATTGGTATAGCGATCGAACCAAACGCGAATTGGCTAGTATAATGCGATGTGATTTAACCCTGCTGATTTCTCCTGTAGAGTACCAGTTGTTGGTGGAGCATTTTCGACTACCTTCAAACGTGTTATGGGTACTTCCTTTTCTAGAAGCTGAAATTTCCCAAGAAGAACAAAGTAACTGGTTGGCTTTTGACCAAAGAGAGGGGTTTGTTTTTATTGGTAACTTTATTCACGAACCCAATTGGCATACTGTGTTGCGTTTAAAAACAGAGATTTGGCCGTTGATTCGAAAACAGCTACCCCAGGTCAATATGCATATTTACGGAGCCTATCCTTCTGCTAAAGTGATGCAATTGCATCAACCAAAGGAGAACTTTTGGGTACACGGTAGAGCAGAAGATGCTTTATCCGTTATTGGTCAAGCAAGAGTACTACTAGCGCCTATTGCTTTTGGCGCAGGAATAAAAGGAAAGTTTATTGATGGGATACGCGTTGGAACCCCTAATGTAACTACCTCAGTTGGGATGGAAGCCATGGCAGTAGAAGAGGAGTGGCCTGGTTTTGTGGCAGATGAAGTAGATCAATTGGTTGAAAGAGGCATTCAATTATACCAAAACGAAGTTGTTTGGAAGGAAAAACAGCAAAAAGGAATTACTTTACTTGAGCAGAAATACAATAAAACCCGTTATATACAAGCGTTTAAAGCAAGAATAGTAGAACTAGATGCTGCGATAGAAGACCATCGAAAAGAGAATTTCTTATTGGAAGTCTTTAAACATCACAGCGCGCAAAGCACGAAATACATGGCGCTTTGGATTGAAGAAAAAAACAAACATAAAAAAAGCGAGTAAACCTGAGGTACTCGCTTTTTTGTTTATTTTATTTTGTTAGTTCCATATAGTATTTGTAGAACAACGGAATCGTTTCAATTCCCTTTAAGTAGTTGAATACACCAAAGTGCTCATTTGGTGAGTGAATTGCATCTGAATCCAATCCGAATCCCATCATGATTGATTTAGATCCTAATTCTTCTTCAAACAAAGCAACAATTGGAATACTTCCTCCTGAACGTACCGGAATTGGCGTTACACCAAAAGTATCTTCATACGCTTTGGCAGCCGCTTGATAGCCAATAGAGTCGATTGGTGTTACATACCCTTGTCCACCGTGATGAGGTTTGACTTCTACTTTTACACCTGCTGGAGCAATGCTTTCAAAGTGTGTTTTGAATAGATCAGTAATTTCTTCCCAGTCTTGATTCGGTACTAAACGCATTGAAATTTTAGCAAAAGCTTTGCTGGCAATTACTGTTTTAGCTCCTTCTCCTGTATAACCTCCCCAAATTCCATTTACATCCAAGGTAGGGCGAATTGAGTTGCGTTCATTTGTTGTGTATCCTGCTTCTCCGTATACTTCGTCAATGTCTAAGGCTTTTTTGTAATCGTCTAAAGAGAATGGGCGTTTAGCCATTTCGTCTCTTTCTTCGCGTGAAAGCTCTTCTACTTTGTCGTAGAATCCTGGAATTGTGATGTGATTGTTTTCATCGTGTAAGGAAGCAATCATCTTAGTTAATACGTTGATTGGGTTTGCAACCGCTCCACCGTATAAACCAGAGTGTAAATCTCTGTTTGGTCCTGTAACTTCAACTTCAACATAGCTTAATCCTCTCAATCCTGTTGTGATCGATGGTTGTTGATTTGAAATCATGCCCGTGTCAGAAATTAGAATAACATCGTTCTTCAATTTGTCGTGGTTTCTTTTTACAAACCACCCCAAACTTACTGATCCAACTTCTTCTTCTCCTTCAATCATGAATTTCACGTTACAAGGGAGGGTATTTGTTGCAATCATATATTCAACCGCCTTCACATGCATGAACATTTGTCCTTTGTCATCACATGCCCCACGAGCAAAGATTGCTCCTTCAGGGTGAATCGGTGTCGTTTTAATCACGGGTTCAAACGGAGGAGACGTCCAAAGTTCGATTGGGTCTGCTGGTTGTACGTCATAGTGACCATAAACCAATACCGTTGGAAGAGCAGGATCGATGATTTTTTCTCCATAAACAATAGGATATCCTGGAGTTTCGCACAATTCTACATTGTCGCAACCTGCTTTTATTAAATTTTCTTTTACCGCTTCAGCTGTGTTGATGACATCCTGTGAGTATGCACTATCCGCGCTGATAGAAGGCTTTTTAAGTAGTTCAATTAACTCATCTATAAGACGTTGCTTGTTTTCTTGAACAAATTGTTTTGAATCTTTCATAGTATGTATAGATACAGTTATATTATTCCTTACAAACATAAGAATAAAAAAAAATAATTTTTTTCTTGCAGATTAAAAAACAGGTTGTATATTTGCAACGTCTTAAAAGAACAACAGTACACAAGTAAACACAAGTGCACAGCCGTTCTAAGCCACCTGCGGGTGTGGTGAAATTGGTAGACACGCCAGACTTAGGATCTGGTGCCGCAAGGTGTGTAGGTTCGAGTCCTATCACCCGCACTAAAGCCTCTTCGAAAGAAGAGGCTTTTTTTATGGTCTACGGTCTAGTATGCTCTTATTTTGGATCAAGCGCAAAAGTTGGGGGAACAGTATAAAAAAGAGCGTTTTTTTAGTAGACTTTTCCAGTACCTATGTCCTGTAAAATAAAAAAAAATTTTCCACTTATGTCCTGACGAAGGAAGGAGAAGGGGCGCATCCTATGTGTCCTTTTTTTTAGCTCTACTAAGAAAAAAGTTTAGTCAAGCTAAAAAGGGCAGTTTTTGAACCGATGGACAACTAAAAAAAAGAGGGCAACCTTTTAAAGTTGCCCTCAAATGGACTGCAAGTAGAATCGTGATACTCTAATTAAGGTGCGAGTAGTGTCTAATGATTACTTTGATTAAAATGGCCATCATAAACACGTCCAGTTGCTTCAATATCACGGCGTTCCTGTACAATACCGCGAAATTTCCAATATACCTTTTCTCCTGTTTGTTTATTTTTCCATTCAAATTCTTTACTAATGAAATTTCCAGTAGTTGCTACAACAACTGTAGCCGTCGTTTTTCCATCCTGTATTGTGGTTCCCGTTTCACAAATCAAAACAGCTGCTACATTATTAGAGAAAGTATTCGAGCCTACGTAAACTGATGTATTGAGTTTATCTTTAACATCCATTACCTCAAAGGGCTTTGGTTTTTGGCTTGAAGGAAGAAAAGGAATGAAACCGATTAGAGAATCATTTATTGGTTTAACAGCTCTCATCTTTTTTTCCATAGCAAGTAAACTCGGTGAATCACTAAGTTGTTGGGTATAAGAATCATGATTCGTCTCCATGACAACATAGTCCGCTTGATTTTTGGTTTGCTCACGGATGAACGTATTTAATTCTTCTAACCCATCGACAAATTTCTTTTTATGGGCCGCAGAAATTTGTTGGGATTGTTCCATTACCTTTTTAGAAATAGCGGCTGTCTGTTGATCTTTTGTTTCTAAATCCAAATAGTATCGGTTATTAACTTTGTCAATGCGAACAAATTCCTGTAAAACTTTAGCATCAGCTTGATACTGCTGTGAAGTTAGACCTTGTGCCTCTTTTTTTGAAACCAACTCCTTGGTTTCTTCTTTTTGACAACTGTAAGTTAATAGAACTAATGACATAATTAAGACCTTGTAAATTGTCTTGCGCATAATTTTTTAAAATTTAAATTAAATGTATAATACTCGAAACAGGGGTTTAACTTGAATTCAAAATTATATTAAAATAACTTTTAATTGAAGTTTTTATGTGATATTGATAAGTAATGAGGTTTTATGGTGTTTATTTTTCAATAAAAAGTAATCTGTGTTGGGATTGATTCAAACTTGTTTTAGATTGGGATTTGTTTTTAATTCCATTTCTTTTCATTCAAATCAACTACCTTTGTCACATGAATCAAGCAACTATCCTTAAAAAATTGGAGATTACATCCTTAAATGAGATGCAACTTCAAACGCTTCAAACTGCACAGACAAAAACAAACCTTGTTTTATTATCTCCAACAGGATCTGGTAAAACCTTGGCTTTTTTGTTGCCGATCGTTCAACGACTAAATCCTGCTGTAAAAGGAGTTCAAGCTGTTATTCTCGTACCTACACGTGAATTGGCTCTACAGATTGAAACGGTTTTTAAGAAGATGGGAACTGCTTTTAAAATCAATGCTTGTTATGGCGGACATGCTACGCGTATTGAATTGAATAATCTCTCGTCTCCACCTGCTGTTCTCGTGGGAACGCCAGGGCGTGTGGCTTTTCATATTGAAGAAAATTCTTTTGATACAGCCCATGTACACAGCTATGTGATTGATGAATTCGACAAGGCGCTAGAAATGGGGTTTCAAGACGATATGGAGTATATTATTCAGTCTTTTGATCAGCTAAAATTTCGTCTGCTAACTTCAGCGACTGCATTGAAGAAAATCCCAGAATTTACAGGAGTTGAAAATCCCACGATACTTAAATTTTTACAAGCGGAAGCTGTACAACCCCAATTAACTTTTAGTAAAGTGGTTTGTCCTGCGGAAGAAAAATTGGAGGCTGTTATTCAGTTAATTGGCAAAATTGGTAAGGATACTATTTTAATTTTCTGTAATCATCGAGAAGCTGTGGCGCGAATTAGTGAGACCCTCACAAAAAAAGGAGTGGCAAATGGTGCTTTTCACGGAGGACTCTTGCAAGAGGATCGCGAACGTGCGTTGATGAAGTTTAGAAATAAGAGCTGTCATATCTTGATTGCAACCGATTTAGCTGCCAGGGGCTTAGATATTCCAGAAATTGGCCATGTGATTCACTATCAGATTCCAGAAAAAGAAGACGCTTTTATTCATCGAAACGGACGTACTGCACGAATGAAAGCATCCGGAAAGGCCTATGTTATGGTGACTAATGAAGAAGAATATAGTTTTATAGATTCCAATATGCCCCTTGAACTACTGAAAGGAAACTATACGATAGACAATGCAACAGATTTTAAAACGCTATACATTAGTGTAGGTAAAAAAGACAAGGTAAATAAAGTAGATATTGTAGGGTATTTGATTAAAATGGGTGGACTTCAAAAGGAAGATATCGGTTTGATTGAGGTACGTGACAACCAGTCTTTTGTAGCTATAAAAACAGCAAATATTAAACCGCTGTTGCAAAAGTTGAAGGATACAAAATTGAAAAATAAAAAAGTAAAAATCGCAATCGCCAAGGATTGATCGGTTTTGTAAAACCCCAAGTAGACCTCGTTAAATAAGCACGAATTAAAAAAGAGGAGTTTTATTTTTCATTGTGATAGATCGTATTGGCTGAATCAAAATTTGCTTGTAATACCCTAGAAGCAGGTGGTCCAAAGCTAGAGACGAGATAAATACTCAAGGCACTTAAGATAAATCCAGGAATAATCTCGTATAACGGTTCATGGTAACCAAAAACTACACCCTGTAAAACGATGTCCTGAAAAGTCGGCCAACAAATAACGGTTAAGCCTCCAACAAAAATACCTGTTAAGGCTCCTTTTCCCGTTGTTTTTTTCCAAAACAAGGCAAAGAGAATCAAGGGACCAAAAGCAGCTCCAAAACCTGCCCATGCATGAGCAACCAAGGCGAGTATGCTGCTATTTTCGTCTGTTGCAATTCCCATGGCGATAAGCGAAATCAGTAATACTCCTAGGCGACTGATCCAAACGAGTTCTCGTTGGTGGGCATGACGTCTAAAAAAAGAATGGTAAAAATCTTGGGTTAAGGTACTGGACGCCATCAAAAGTTGGGCACTTAGTGTACTCATCACAGCTGCTAATATTGCGGATAACAATAGACCAATCATCCAAGGATTAAACAGGTTGTTTAGTAAGGCAATGAAAATAAGCTCACTGTTTTTGTTCACAACTATGGCTTGCTCAGGAAACCATTGAAAATAACCAATGCCTAAATAACCAATGAGGATGGCGCCAGCTAGACAAAGAAACATCCATGTCATACTAATACGACGTGCCTTTTTCATGGTTTTTACATTTTCAGCTGCCATAAAACGAGCCAAGATGTGAGGTTGGCCAAAATAACCTAATCCCCAAGCAGCTGCACTGAGAATGGATACAAAACTAATATTGTGAACGAGATTGGAATAGGCAACGTTCTGCCATGCGCTGGCAATGTGGATTTGTTCTAAAACAAAGTCCCAATCGCCTAAAGATAAAAGAAGCATGATTGGAGTGACGAGTAGTGCAAATAACATAAGTGTTGCTTGTATCGTATCACACCAACTAATGGCTAAGAATCCACCTATAAATGTATAGACAATCGTCGCTAATGCACTTAGTAACAAGGCTTGGGTGTATGAAAGTTCGAAAATAACAGTAAAAAGTTGAGCACCAGCAACCATGCCCGAAGCACAGTACAACGTAAAGAAAACGAGAATGACGAGAGCAGCTAGTGTTTTAACACCTTTTTCATCCTTTCCAAATCGACGTAAGAAAAAATCAGGTAAGGTAAGTGCATTATTGCTTAATGCTGTGTGTATACGCAACCTTCCCGCAACTAATTTCCAGTTGAAATACGCCCCCACAAACAGTCCTATGGCAATCCAGCTTTTGGATAATCCAAAGAGATAGATGCTACCTGGAAGCCCTAGTAATAACCAACCAGACATATCCGAAGCACCAGCAGATAAAGCAGTAACCAATGCACCTAGACGCCTACCTCCTAGGATATAATCCGAGAAGTTTTTGGTCTTTGCATAAGCAATAAATCCAACACCCAAAATGAGAATTAGGTAAATAGAAAAGGTAAGTAACGTAGGGTTAATTTGCATTTTTTGTTTTAAAACTAATTATATTTTAGCTTTATTTGTTGTTTATGTGTGATATAAGTAAGTAATAGGTGATTAGTATTTGAATAATGTAATTTTCTTGTTTATGAATTACGTATTATCTTTTTTATTTAAGGTGAACTGTTTTTTTGTTAATTTTTAGTAGTAAGATGTTTTTGTATCTTAGAGTTTCACTTAAAAAACATGGCATGATGAAAATTAGAAGGCTAGCGTCAAAAAATATATTCTTGTTAGGGGGAATTATACTTGCTTTTTTATTGTGTTCTTTTCAAGTGCAAGAAAACCAGAAAGAAAGCTATATAACATCCCGTATGCCTAAGATCAGTTTACTAGATGAGACTGATCGAATTAACTTTATGGAGACGATGAAGTTTAATGAGGCTGGTGCGTTAACCTATTGGGATGACGATATCTTTGAAAAAGCATATCCCAAAGGCACTGCAGAGTACAATGAAATTGTACGACAAATAGTGAAAGAACTCGGATATCATTCAGATAATATCATCATGGTTAGCGCTGAGGGGGATGAATATGTAATAGAAAATGAAGTGGTGTATGATGGGAAAGGGAATGCCTATTCTTTGGACGATTTAAAAAAAATAAATGGTTTTGTTGCGATTACTTCTCTAGCTTGTGGACATTGTTTGCCTGCTTTTAAAGAGTTGAATCAATTGTCGAAATATGAAAACAAAATAGCTCTTGTTGATAAATTAAACGAATTAGAAAAGTATAAAACGAGCTATAGAAATAATAAATTTGGATTTTTGGATGAACATTGGATTATTCTAGACTATTCTAATCCCGTCGTTCAAGAATTTATAAAGAGCAGTCAATTAAAATATAAACAAGGATTTTTTCCCTACTATTTTGTCAGAGATGCTGAGAAGACAGCAAAAGAATTTTCAAACTTAGCGTTTTGACTATAAAAAAATCAGGTTCTCTTTCTTAGAGAACCTGATAACAATCAAAAAAAACTAATTAGGGGGGCTATGCATGTGACAATGCTATTTTTATTTCGGTTAATTCGTTGAGAATATCCGTTTTCGTTGCTGTGAAATACGTTTGATCGTTTTCGAATAAAGTGCGGTAATAATCAATACCTGCTTCTAAATTGGCCTTTGTTTTGTCTAATTTTTTACGTTGTATGCCAGGGGTATCTGCTTTGATTTGACGTTGTTCGTCTTTAAAGTGATCCAAATACATACGCAGTTCCTTTATGAAAAAATGTGGACGATGGGTGGCATCGATTACATTGTTTCGACCATAAATGTGCTGCATCATTTGCTTGAGTGAAACTTCTTTGGTAAAATAGGCTATGTTTGGTCCTGGACAGATTACAACGCCTTGGGCTTCTCCTTTTATTTGTAGGTTGTTTTCGATAAAAGAGGCATTAGCCAAACCAATACACAAACACGCTTTCTCGGTTATGGCGTGAAATTGCTGCTGGTATTCTTCTGCACTCATCTCCTTTTTTCTTCGGGCTAAAGCAGCGATTTCAATAGTTTGATACTTGCGTGAAGCCGTACATATTCCCTCGTTATCGTGCATTTTGTTTAATGCTAAATACTTGCGAGGACATGAACTACCAGCTTTGTTCTTGGCAATGCGAGCCGCTTTGTAGGCGTCATTAGTTGTTCCCTTGATGTTGTTGAAGGGAATCCCCAAAGGTGAAACATGACTCAAGTATAAGTCTTCTTCCTTGGCATTGGCTAAGAGTTGACGGGTTGCAGGGTCTACCGACGTTGCTTCTGGTACTAATAGGAAAGGAGAACCCCATCCTACTGAATCGACCTGATAATGGTCTAGTAAGAATTGATGTTCAGCCGCTGTTCCTACCCCTCCTTGTGCTGTTATTTTTAAAGATAACGGTTGTTCAGGAATGTATTTCCCTTTTTGAGCCAGTGCTTTTACCATTAATTCATGGGTAGTGACAATAAGCTCTTCTCGTTTATCTTTAAATTCTTCTAGAATCACTCCCAATAAAAATCCATCAGTTGCAAAAGCGTGCCCGCCACAGTTTAATCCTGATTCAATGCGATATTCAGAAACCCAAAGTCCTTTTTTTGCTAAAAAACTCCCTTGAATCAACGCCGATCGATAGTCACTTACTTTTAAAATAATTTTCTTCGCTAAGGGTTGATCATGTTGGGGGTAGAAAGCATCAAATTCTTCAAAATAACTAAAGAGTTTAGGGTTCATCCCCGCAGATAAAACAACAGAAGAATGTAAAGTGCTGTTGTTAAACCCGCGTAATGCTGCATGGGCATCATTAAAAATGGAAGGGAGTGGTTCTTTTTTGTCAAATTGCTCTCGATCGACTTTGGTCATAATATTGACATCAATATCCCCTGGTATTAGGTACGTATCAAGGATATTCTTGAGGTTTTCGACTGAAATTTTATCGTCGATATAGGTTTGCAATTGCTTGCGAATATCTGATACTGTTGGCAACATTTCGATATACTCTTCCACATTTTGTTTGCTTTTGAGTAAGTCTTTCTTTAGCGTATCGAATTTTCTTTTTACAATGGTATCCAGCGTGTTGAGGTAAGCAGTAATGCGCTTGGCTCTAAAATCTTCGATTTTTTTTGTGATCTCGAAATAAGGTAATTCAAATTTCTCACAATAGAATTTATTCATGCGTTCAATCAACTCATCATCCATTACAGATAAAGTCGAAGCTAGACCATATTGTGCCACGCGAATCGGACTATCAATGGTGTAAGCAAGTCCCATCACTGGAATATGAAAAGAATGCAAAGGTTTTACTTTCATTTGGATTAAGGTTTAGTTGTAAGAGCGGAAAAATAGTATTTTTATTCAGCCTAAGAGGTGATAATTATCATGCTTTAACTCTGTGATTTACAGAATTTAATCTTCAGCTTGGTCCCGCTATTCAAAAGAGAGAAAGGGTAGGATAAAATCGTATTTTGTAATTTTTATCCTAGGAGGAAAAGAAAGAGGAAAAGGATAGGAATAGCAGCTAATTAGTTGTATTTTATCTTTTAATATTTCTTATAATACTTTAAATTTAGCAATTGAATAGTTCTTAAAAAGTGACTTTTCAATGTTAACGAGTCCAAAGGGTATAAACCCACTTAATACTAGAGATTATTTTGAATTTAAAACTGTTACTTTCCAAGTTTTTAGAATATGAGCTTTACGCAAGTAAATCGCTGAGTATTACCATAGGTACAATTCTCTTTATTGTTTTTACTTTGATGATTACCCGTTATGGGTTGACGTTTTTGAGAAAAACATTTATTAAAAACTCGCCACCTGATGTTGCGTTGCGCCTGCGTAGTGTATTTAATTTTGTCAATTACTTCATCTATGTGATCATGTTTTTTTTTATACTCAATGTAATTGGATTAAACATTAGCATGTTCTTGACTACATCAGCCGCTCTATTCGTGGGGTTGGGGTTTGCCTTACAGGATATTTTTCGCGATATCATCGCAGGAATTTATATCCTTTTTGATAAGACACTCAATATGGGAGATGTAATTGAAATTAATGGACAAGTGGCACGGGTGAAAGCAATCCACCTGCGATGTACTATTGTAGAAACGCGTAACCTCAAAGACATTGTAATCCCCAATCGAAAATTAATTGATGATATTGTATACAATTGGACACATGAAGATCCTGTTATTCGTGCGCGAATAGACGTTGGTGTCTACATTGGAACAGATGTTGAAGTAGTGAAGGCCGTTCTACTCTCTGCTGTAGAAGACAATAAAGACGTTTTAAAACACCCAAAACCGATTGTTTTTATCGATCAATTTGGCGAATCGTCTATTCGTTTTATTCTCTATTATTTTATTGACAATGCGTTTGATAACGATCGTATTTCCAGTGATATTCGCTTTGCCATTGATAGAAAATTTAAGCTGAATAATATCGCATTACCCGTACCTGTTTTAAAAGTAGATCAGACCCCAGTGGTGTAATTCTGTGAAGGTGTTTAAGTAAAATGCGTATTTTTGTTTTTTTATTATAAATATGGCTTCTACGAAATACGGAACAGGAAAAAACTCGCCAATTGCAGTTGTGAATAAAAGACAACCTGTCAAGCGAAAACCTGCTCCGAGACGACCAAAAAAGAAAAAGGGATCGACAACCTTCACACGCTTGAAGTGGATTTGTATTGTCGTAACCTTACTGGGAGCAGGAGTTTGGTTTGGGATTACCTTTCAAGAGGGAATTAAATATTTCTTTAGCGCTCAACGCAAGGAAGCAGATGAAAAATCTTTTTTTGACTTTAGGACGGTAGAAGTATTACAACGTCATTCCGATCGTATGATTGGTTTTGACGTATCTCATTATCAAGGGGTGATCGACTGGAAACTCGTGGATTCTGTTGCACAACATGCTCCGTTGGAATTTGTTTTCGTTCGTGCAACGATGGGCGATGACGGAAAAGATAAAGCCTTTGCAATAAACTGGAAAGGAGCACGCGCCAATCACTTTATACGGGGCGCTTATCATTATTATCGTCCCGATGAAAATTCAAGCAAACAAGCCGAGAATTTTATTGCTACCGTGAAGCTCTCTGAAGGGGATTTTCCTCCTGTCTTAGATATTGAAGATTTACCCAAACAGCAATCCATGGAAAATCTAGTGTTAGGGCTCAAACGATGGATGGAAATTGTTGAGAAACACTACGGGGTTCAACCGATTTTGTATTCAGGAGAGCACTATTATACCACTCACCTGAAAAAATGGTTTCCCGACCACATTATTTGGATTGCGAATTACAATTTTTTTGTAGAGGAAATTAAGCCTGAATGGCATTTTTGGCAATTCACCGAAAAAGGTGTGGTGAAAGGGATTGATGGTAAAGTAGACTTAAATATTTACAACGGATCCAAATCAGATATTCGCCATATTCTCATGAAGTAAACACCTTATTTTCGCACGTCAAAGGCATCTCGAATGGCATTGCCCAGTTGAGTAAAACACATGACAATACTAAACATGGCTAATCCTGGTAACAGGGCTAAATAGGCTTTTCCCACTAGAATATAGTTGTAGTTTTCTTTGATCATAGCCCCCCAACTGGGTGTGGGTACTTGAGTGCCTATGCCTAAAAAGCTCAATCCACTTTCGACTAAAATAGCCGAGGCAAAGTTTGCTGCTGAGATCACGATCACTGGTGCCATACAGTTAGGTAAAATATGTTGGGTTACAATTCTATAATCAGAATAACCCAAGGCTCTTGCAGCTGTAATGTATTGTTGTTGTTTGACGCTAATAACTTGACCCCGAACAACACGAGCCACTTCTACCCACATGGTTAGTCCAACAGCAATAAAAACTTGCCAAAATCCTTTCCCTAAAGCCAAGGTGATGGCAATTACGAGTAGTAGGGTGGGAATAGACCAAAAGATATTGATCACCCACAAAATAAAAGCATCTATTTTGCCACCATAATAGCCTGCAATAGCCCCCAAACTAATCCCAATAAGTAAAGAAATCGAAACGGCTATAAAACCGATAGAAATGGATACGCGAGACCCTAAAACCAAGCGACTCAAATAATCTCTTCCTTGGCTATCTGTTCCCAACCAATACGTTTTTTGTTGGATTAACTGTGTTTGTTCTTGTGAAGTAAATGCAGCTAAGACTAGTTTTTTTTCCTGACTGCCGTCTTTTAATTCGGTATAAGGGGTATAAAAGAGAGTATCCGCTGTCATTCGATACTGACTAAGTGGAATCTGTTCTGTAACGTCTTTTCGACCAAACCAATATGCTGCTGCCGTTCTTTTTGCAGTATTGGGGAAAACCAATACAGGCGTACTAAAACCAGGATGCTTCGAACGAATAGCTAAATCACCCGCATTAGCGTGTTGCGATTGATCAGGAATTATAAAATAGGCAAATACGCTGATCAAAATAAAGATAATGATCATCCAAAAACACAAAACGCCCCGAAAATCTTTTTTGAATTTTCGGAGCGCGATATTGGTGTTGCTATTTTTATTTCTAGCCATTAACTAGCTGATTATAGTTTTTTATCAGAAAATATTTTCGTATTTGTTGGCGCTTTAGTCAGCTGCTGAATGTCTTTTAGAATGCGTATTCCTTCTTCAACATAAACATCACTGTTTAAAGATTCGTGCCATCTGTCTCTTTTTTGCTCTAAAATTGTATCGGTTTTTATGCGTTCAATTTCACTAGGCAAAGACATAAAAGTCAACTTGTTGTTGTACTTCGAAATGGCTTTGAATTTTTTTACTTTGGCGTCAACCTCTTTTTGTTTTTCTTCGTATTGTTTTAAGTTTAACGAAATTGATTTTTCATCTTTTCTTTCGTTGATCCACTGTGCATTTTCATCAATCAACTTAAACTGATCATTACCTGCAATTCTAGATTTACTTTTGTGGATGACAGCAGTAAAATCATTGTTGTATGGGGTATAGTTTGCGCGATCAATCTTATCCCACGGCATTGCGTTGTCCATGTCTCTTTCTCCCATATCGATGTAAGAATAGCGATCTGGTAAAATGATATCACTTAATACTCCTTCTCTTTGAGTAGAACCTCCATTGATTCGATAGAATTTCTGTAGGGTAATTTTCAATGCTCCTAAGTCGCCATACGGTTGTTTTTTCAACAACTCATTCAAGTCCACTAAGTTTTGAACGGTTCCCTTTCCATAGGTGTGTTTACTACCAATGATCAAGCCGCGTTTGTAATCCTGAATGGCCGCAGCAAAGATCTCAGAGGCAGAAGCAGAAAAGTTATTTACTAAAACTACAAGGGGACCATCCCATACGATAGGGGTTCCTTTGTCATCTAATACTTGTTGTTTTCCTCTTGATGATTTTACTTGTACCACAGGACCTTCTTTTGAGAATAGTCCAAGCATATCCACTACGGTTTGAAGGGATCCACCACCATTGTTTCTCAAGTCCATGATTATACCATTGACATTTTGTTTCTTCAATTCAATAATTTCTTTTTGAACATCCGTAAACGCATTGCGATTGTCTTTATTTTCAAAGTTGATGTAAAATTTTGGCAACTGGATAATTCCATAGCGATTTTCTCCATCCTCAATAACGCTTGATTTAGCGAAAGTTTCTTCAAATTCAATCACTTCACGGGTAATTGCTACGGTTTTGATTGTTCCTTCAATTTTCTTGATGGTCAAGTAAACGGTTGTTCCCTTTTTTCCTTTGATTAGTTTTACGACATTATCAATGCGAACACCAACAACATCAACAGGTTCTTCTTCTTTGTTTTGTGCTACTTTCAAGATAACATCACCTACTTCGATTTCTCTACCTCTTGCAGCAGGTCCACCAGGAACTAGTTCTGCGATTTCGACACCTTCTGTTTTCTTTCTCAAGACAGCACCAATCCCTTCAATACTCCCACTCATACTCGCGTCGAACTTCTCTTTATTCTCTGGAGCGTAATAGAAAGAATGCGGATCAAAGCGCTCCACAATAGAATTTAAATAGACATTAAACCAGTCCTTACGCTCTAAGTCTGTCACGACATCAAAGTATTCGTCATACGATTTTTTTGTTGTCTCACGAGCTTCTTTTTCTAATTGCTCAAAAGACTTGATTTCTTTTGGTTTGTCGTCTTTCTTATTCTTTGAAGCTTTCGTTTTTTCGATGGTATTACCATATTCGTCTGTTTCTTCTTCCTCTTCTTCCACAATATCCTTGCCTTCTTGGATTTTGATATTATCCGTTAGCGTAGATAAGGTATTCAATTTCATCTGCTTTCTCCAGCGATCTTTTAATTCTTCTGGTGTTTTAGCAAAAGTCATATTGTCGTAATCCGCATCAAACGTTTCCATTTGTGTATAGTCAAAAGGATCTGCTAAAGCCTCGCTGTATAAAGCTTTGGCTTCATTCATTCGCTGGGTGATACGCTCATACGTTAAATCAAAAAAGGAAAGCTCTTTTAACTGAATCATATCGTCAATTAAAAGTTCATATTTACTAAACTCATCGATATCCGATTGAAGAAAATAACGCTTCATAGGATCAAGAGCCTTGATATATTCGGTATATACCTGTTGTGAAAAATTATCGTCTAACTTGGGTGGATCATAATGGGTGCGTTCCATTAAATAGGTGACTAACTCCAATAAGAGTTGGTCTTTTTCTGGATCCTCCGTTTCCTTTTTAGATCTAAAACTCCATAAAGCTGCAGAAACTGCGAGTAGAAGTATAATGACCTTATAATTTCTTTTCATAAATGCCCCAATAGTATTCATTAAATAGTTTTGAACTAAAGTAGTTAAAAAAGTAGAGTAATTAAGAGGTAAGCCGATAATTATTTGTTAAATCACAAAATACGATACGAAGCCGCTGTGTATTACTGTTTAGAAAGTCTGAAATAACGAAAGGGATTACATAATAATTCTTACTTTTACGAAAGTAATTAAAAATTTGAGATGATGCAAAAACCATTAATACTTGTTACGAATGACGATGGTATTACGGCGCCAGGAATCCGTGCTTTGATTGAGGTGATGAAAGAAATAGGCGAAGTGGTTGTGGTAGCTCCTGACAGTGCACAATCTGGGATGGGGCACGCGGTTACAATTAACAATACACTAACGTTAGAACGCGTACACATAGACCCAGAATTAGAACGTGAGTATGCGTGTTCGGGTACACCAGTAGATTGCGTGAAAATCGCTTTAGGACAAATCCTTGACCGCAAACCGGATCTATGTGTCTCTGGAATTAATCACGGATCAAATTCATCCATTAACGTGATCTATTCTGGCACAATGAGTGCGGCTTTAGAAGCGGGAATGAGTGGTATTCCTGCAATCGGATTTTCACTACTGGATTTTAGTTGGAATGCTGATTTCGATCAAATCCGTTCGTTTGTGAAAAAAATTACCCTGCAAGCCCTGGAAAATGGAATACCCAAAGAAGTGGTGTTGAATGTCAATTTCCCAAGGCTACAGACGGATGAAATCCAAGGAATCAAAGTATGTAGACAAGCGAAAGCCGTTTGGATTGAAGATTTTGATAAGAGAACAAGTCCCAACGGAAAAGAATACTACTGGTTAAAAGGAGAATTTGTCAACCAAGATAAAGGAGAAGATACCGATGAATGGGCTTTGAGAAATGGTTTTATTTCGATTGTTCCCGTTCACTTTGACTTAACAGCACATCACGCAATCAATAGAATTAACAATTGGGAATTAGTATAGATGGGAAAGAGGATTAAACATATACTACTGGGCTTTTTAATCGGTTCGATTTTAACCGTACTCGGAGCTGAACTTTATGTGAGGTTTTTTACAAACTATGATTTATTTAGCAATTTCGATTTAATCCGAAAAGCCGGTTTGTTAGGAAGGATCGTTGCTATTGGAAGTTTATTGAATCTGGGAATATTTACTTTTTTTATCAACCGCAGAGAGGATTATAAGGCTAGAGGCTGTATTTTTGCTGTTATTATTATTACGTTAATCACCCAGTTGTTGTAGATGAAATACTATATTATAGCAGGAGAAGCGTCCGGTGATTTACACGGCGCAAATTTAATGAAATCCATTTATGCCAAAGATCCTCAAGCGGAAATTCGCTTCTGGGGAGGTGATTTGATGCAAAAAGTGGGCGGAACATTGGTCAAACATTATAAAGAGTTAGCTTTTATGGGGTTTGTTGAAGTGGTCCAAAATCTTCGTACAATCCTAAAAAACATCTCTTTTTGTAAAAAAGATATTACCACTTTTGCACCAGACGTTTTGATCTTTATTGATTATCCTGGTTTTAATATGCGTATTGCGCAATGGGCCAAAATACAACGAATCCCTACCCATTATTATATTTCTCCTCAAATTTGGGCATGGAAGGAAAATCGCATCAAAGCCATTAAACGCGATGTGGATTTTATGTATGTAATCTTGCCTTTTGAGAAGGATTTTTACGAAAAGAAACACCATTATCCTGTCACTTTTGTAGGGCATCCCTTAATTGATGAAATTGAGGAATTCCGCAGTCGTGAAAAAGTTGATTTTCGCCAAAAATATCACTTGGATGAACGCCCAATTATTGCATTATTACCTGGAAGTAGAAAGCAAGAGATTAAACGCCTTTTAGGTGAAATGCTTTCGGTAGTACAAAATCACCCCGAATATCAATTTGTTATTGCTGGAGCACCTGGACAAGAGCCTGAGTTTTATGCGCAATTTTTAAAAGGACAAAACATCTCCTTTATTACCAATGATACCTATGCTTTGTTGGATGTGGCTTATGCTGCTTTAGTAACTTCAGGAACAGCGACATTGGAAACGGCTTTGTTTAAGGTTCCTCAGGTTGTTTTATATAAAGGAAATACTATTTCATACGAGATCGCTAAGCGAATTATTACCTTAAAATACATTTCTTTGGTTAATTTAATCATGGATGAGGAGGTTGTTGTGGAACTGATTCAACATGATTGTAATGCGAAAAGAATCGCTTTAGAATTTGAAAAAATTGTCAAAAGTGAAAAAAGAGCCAAAATTTTGTTGGATTATGAAAAATTAATTCATAATTTAGGCGGTCGTGGGGCTAGTGATTTAGCCGCTGCGGAGATTATTAAAAATTCTAATTGAAAATCTACTATGTAAAAACCCATTTGCTATGAAAAATAAAACAGTACTTTCTTCCATTTTATTAGGTTTGAGCGTTATCTGCTCAAGTTATACGCATGCCGCAACAACGGATAAAGAGAACCCAGGTAAAAAGAAAGAAACACTTGTTTTAAAAGAGAGTAAAAAAACAGATGAGGAGATTAGAAATCAATTGGATTCGCTTTTAGAAGAAATGAGCACGACAAAAAATGCGGATGCTGAATTATCTGATATGGTGTTGAGTACCGCTTTTGATTTTGAAGGGGTGCGTTATCGCTTTGGCGGAACAACACGTAGTGGACTTGATTGCTCAGGATTAGTTGTCAATGCTTTTAATGATACTTCTGTTAACCTACCAAGAAATTCGAGTGCTATGGCGAAAGTTGGAGATAAAGTCTCCAAAAACCAAGCGCAAAAAGGAGATTTGATTTTCTTTAGAACAGGTAGAGGACCTAGAATTAGTCATGTTGGCATTGTTACAGAAGTACTCGATGATGAAATTAAATTCATTCATTCTTCAACAACAAAAGGAGTAATTGTTTCTTCAACTAATGAAGATTACTATAAAAGAAGATTTGTTCAAATAAACCGAGTTTTGATGGATCAAAATATCTAAATCAAAGCTTCGACACAGCAGTGGAGAGAATTTTGATGTACTCAGTCAATGAGGCCATTAAAATTCTCTTTTTTGTTTTATGCTACTGCGGTTATGCTCGGTATAGGGTGTAAGCCGCATGTAAACATATGGATTATTCTAGCTGTCTTCTTCGCATCGATCCTATTGCTTGCTCTCAGTATTCGCTCTACGCGTACTTGGCTCTATCTACCACGTGTCTTTTATTTTGTAGGCTTTCTTTTTTATAGCCTGTGTTTTTGTACTGGTTTTCTGGCAACTCAATTTGCAGATTGGCGCAGTCAATGGAATAACTATGCGGAGACTGTTGTGGATCACAAACCCTATGTAATTCAGTTTCGCGTAGTAGAAAAGCAAAAAAGTCAAAGAAAACAACAGCAGCCGGTGCTAGGTGAAACATCGCGTTTTCTCGTTGAAATAGAAGCGATTGATTCGCAAGTAACCCAAGGGAAAGCTACTGTTTTGCTAGTTGATCACTCGACGACAGTAGAAAGTACTTGGACAACCGTTGGTTATTTTCAATCTTTCCGCTCGCCTGCCCATAGAGGACAACTTGATTATGGCATGTTGATGGAAGGTCGAGGCATTAGTAAGCAGCTGTATTGCAATCAAGTGTACAAGTTAGGAGAGGGGCGGGGATTTCATTTTCTTTTGTTTAAAATACGCGCTGGGCTACTCCAACGTATAGCATCCAATGCCCAGATGTCTCAACAGACAAAAGCGATACTATTAGCTGTGTTACTAGGTGATCGTACTCAGTTAGATGAGAGTGTTGTGACTTCATTTCAACAGCTGGGGGTGATGCATGTTTTAGCTATTTCAGGCTTGCATATTGGTATTCTGTATATTTTCTTAAACCAATTGACCTATGTTGTAAAACGAAGCTATCGCTCCCTTATTATTTTGGCCGTTTTGTGGTTATTTGTTTTTCTTTCAGGATGTACACCCTCTGTTTTTCGGGCTGTTTTTATGTTTTCCTTGTTAACTATTGCCAGCGCCTGCAGGCGTAAGCAAAGCACACTAGAGATTGTGGGGATTACGTTATTTCTGAGCTTGCTTTTTTGTCCTGATTGGCTGTTTGATGTGGGGTTTCAGTTGAGTTATGCTGCTGTCTTGGGGATTATTTGGTTAATGCCATTGTTTAAAAAGTTGTACACCTCTAATAAGGTAGTCAATTATTTTTTGGGATTGGTTTACGTCTCTTTTGTGGCTCAGTGTAGTGTGCTCCCTTTGCAGTTATACTATTTTCACTCCTTTTCACTAACCTTTTTGTTGAGTAATTTAGTAGTTGTTCCCTTGATTACCCTTTTGCTTATTTTAGGATTGTCTTTTTTGTGCTTTGGTTGGATGTTTGCTTGTGTTGAGGAATATTTAGGGTTGGCCATTGCGCATTTGATGCGTTTTGTGTTTTCGGTATTGGAGCTATTGACTCAAGGAAATATTTCACGATCTGATTGCTATCTGACCTCAGTACAGCTGACAGTTCTTTTTGTTTGTTTCTTCTTATTGGGTATTTTGTTTTATCGTCCGAGTATCAAGCGAATTAAAGGGGGAATCATTGTTTCTGTGCCGTTGGTGTTGCTTTGGGTATACCCGTTTATTTTCGAGAAGAAAGCAGCTGAATTTATCGTTGCTTCAACAAGTGCGAAGACAACACTGATGGTAGAATACCACAACGAAATCTTAACTCTTTTTAGTGATAGTGTAGTTGAGCCAACTGTTTTACAAGGGTATCGAAACTATTTTCAACCCAAAGAAATTAAGAATGCTAAGGGACAGGCTATTTACGCGATAGATGCGAATCGCTATCTGTTGGTTTTATCCCAATCAATGCCTTATTACGAGCTTTCCAGACGTTGTAATGTGCTGTACTTTCAAGAGAATTGTAAGGTAAATGGCAATCGTATTTTGGAGTGGCACCAACCCCAATACGTCATTTTGGGGAAGGGTATGATTAAAGGATATAAGAAGCGTATTATGGAAAGTTGTCGAAAAAAAAATATCCCTTTTCACGATATGAGTGAAAAGGGATATTGGGTTTCTCAATTCTTTTGAGCTTATATTTTACTTAACAATTGATCTGCTTTATGATAGCCTACGATTGTTTGTTTAACGTTGCTTTTTTCATCTAAGATAACCATAGTAGGATAACCCGGTACGCGCAAGAATAACGTTAATTCATGAGTAGCATTTCTTCCTTTTCTACTGGCATCATAGTTTGGGTTGCTGTATTTTTTACCATTGTAGGTAACGGTTTCATTTCCTTCTGCATTGAACTTAACAGCGTAGTAATTTTTAGTGATATATGCTGCAAATTTAGCATCGGTAAAGGTATTACTATCTAACATTTTGCATGGGCCACACCAATCTGTATATACATCCATAAAGATAGGTTTTGGATCTTTCTTTTGTGCTGCTAAAGCGTCATTCAATGACATCCATTTGATTTCTTGTGCCTGTGTGGTTAATCCAACCAAAAGCAGGGCAAATAAAAATACGATTTTTTTCATTTGTAATTAGGTTTGTTTTTATTTAACACCATGCATTAAGCGTTTCATAACTGGATTTAATGCAATGACCAAAATACCTGCTACAATAGGAACAATAGTAAAAATTAAGAAGAAGCCCGATAACGAGTATTTTTCTGTAATATTTTCAATTTGTCCTCCAAGTTTAGCTGCTAAGTTGTTTCCAATTGCAATAGCTAAATACCACATACCAAACATAAATGCAATCATCCTCGCAGGAACAAGCTTAGAAACATAAGAAAGCCCTACTGGTGAAGAGAATAACTCTCCTAAGGTATGAAATAAATACGCAAAAACAAGCCACATCATAGAAACTCTATTGCCTTCTGTGATTCCGTTTGCTCCATAGGCTAACACACCAAATCCTAAAGCCATGATGATTAAACCTAATCCATACTTGATAGAGGCTGGAGGGTTGTATTTTGAATCCCATAGTTTGGAAACCAAAGAAGCAAAGGCAATAATAAAGAAAGAGTTCAGAATAGAAAACCACGAAGCAGTAATTTCTACCTGATTGTCTTTGATTTCTTTAATTTCAGCTTGAACAATAGGTGCAGCTTCATTTTTAGATCCATAAGCAGCCACTAATTTTGCTTCTATTTCATCATCTAAAATATGGTAGGTTCCCAACTCCTCGTATATTTTAATTGAGGTACCCACTTCAAATTCTCCTCGATTGGAAATGATGGTATTTTGTTCGACGATTTTAGCTCCTTCATTCGCTTGGAAAGCGGCAGAAATAGGTTGATAGCTATACGTAGCCTGGTTATTCTCGTCGTATTTTGCTGTTCCATCTGCATTTAGTGCAGGTGTTTCTACCGTTTGGAAGTGTACTTGGTAGGCATGTGATGACCAATCACGGTCTAACATCCAGACCACTGCGCCCCAAACCCCTAAGAAGGTAAGACCTAATATAAGGTTGGATATCAAGGCTTTTTTATAGGTGCGCTTCGCTAAGATGATTAATACCCATGAAATTAAAGCCAAAGGAATAATTGTTAATAAGGTATTGAAAATCTTGAAGAGTAAAGCGGTATCTCCTGATAGCACTCGTTGTGTATTATCACGGGCGAAAATCACCAAAGAAGTTGCTCCTTGTTCAAAACTCATCCAGAAGAAAATAGTAAAGAAAGCAAAGATAATTACGGCAATCATTCGATCGCGTACTACTTTAGCATATCGCGCAATTCGCCAAATCACAAGGACTAAGAAAACGATTAAACCAAAGGCAATTCCTACGGTAGCTCCATCTTGTCCTAAAATAGTCTCTGGGAATAAGTTGATTCCCCCTACAATGCGGAATACATCGTCAAATGCATAGAGTAATCCAATAACAGTAACGATCGCAATGAGGATATAATCAATCGTTGTAAAAGGATTGCGTTTTAGTGAATCCTTTTCTTCAGGAGTCATATGTGTAGTATCAACCACTTCTTCTTTATCGCTTCTCACTTCTTTTGAAGGAACATCTCCAATATTGCCGAAGATCGGTTTAGCTAACCAGAATTGAAGCGTTCCCAATAGCATGAAGATTCCAGCTAATCCGAATCCCCAGTGCCATCCGACGCGTTCACCTAGATAACCACAAAGCATCATACCAAAGAAAGCTCCTGCGTTTACGCCCATATAGAAGATGGTATAAGCACCATCTTTTTTCTCAGGGAAAGACTTGTACATTTCCGAAAGAATAGAAGTCATATTGGGTTTAAAGAATCCTGTTCCGATTACCAAACAAGCCAAACCAATATACATAAACGTTTCGCCTTCTAGTGCCATAGCAGCGTGTCCTAAGGTCATAATCAAAGAACCAACCACTAC
The DNA here is from genome assembly GCA_030152225.1 of Flavobacterium sp. Taxonomy (GTDB): domain Bacteria; phylum Bacteroidota; class Bacteroidia; order Flavobacteriales; family Flavobacteriaceae; genus Flavobacterium. The sequence continues at coordinate 27,972 of JASLHL010000148.1, forward strand.
CGCCCATCGATACCCCATGTATTTATCCGCTAGGATACCCCCAAAAATAGGCGTAATATAAAGTAACATAGCATATGTTGCAAACAAAGCACCCGCATCTGCAACGTTCCAACCCCAACCGGTGTTGATTCCGATTACGGACATGGTTAAGAATTGAATTAATAAAACTCTCATTCCATAGAATGAAAATCGTTCCCACATCTCTGTAAAGAATAACACAAATAAACCAGCCGGATGTCCAAGCACTTTCGTGTCAAAAAAGTTCGGCTGCGTAGTCGAGCTTGTCTGCATAAATTGTTGTTTTTTAAATTGGTTGAGAAAGATAACCATTTTTATTTAGTAAAAAAGGCTATTTTTTTTGTTCTCAATAATTTTAGTAGAAAAATACTTGGTTATTTCTTATTTTCAATCGGTTTAATCACCAATTTGTCATAGATCATCAAGGTGATAACGGAGAATATACCAATTCCTACGATTACATACCAAATCTTATTTGGGTTGTACGTATTCCAAAGCATATCTACGATATCCCAATGCGACATGCCTAGTTTTTGTTCGGCTAAGGCAAAATATTCATTCTTAGAGAAAGGGAAGTGTACTTGACTAATATCAATACTCTTAGCTATCGCAAAGTCTTTAAAGGATTGTATCACAGTAGGCCAATCTACAGATTCAGCTTTCAGATTGAATTGTTTTTCAAAAGCATTTATCGACATGTTTAGCGCTTTGGCTCCTTGTTCTATAAATTGTTCATGGCTGATTACTTCAGGCATGGGAACGTTGCGTGTTGCCATCTCTGTTTTTAATAGGGATAACTTGTCAGACCACGACTGGTATAGGTTTCCTGAGATGTAATCCGTAACAAAGTAACTTGCTGCTACAGGTAAGAAGTAAGTTCCTTGGTACAAGCCATCTTTTCCTTTAGGCGTGATTAATGAAATAAACGAAGATACGGTTGGACTTGACATCATCTCCCCAATAGAGAAAATCATCGTTCCTAAAATAGTGAAAAGCGGATTGTTGGTATAGAAGGTTAATCCAACTCCAATACTCGCAATAATAGCTCCGCGGATTACGGCATTGATATGACGCATTTTAGTTACGAAATAAGAAATAGTTACCTGACAGATGATAATCATAAACGAGTCAATATTGGTAAACCATTCGGGTTTCACTTGTCCATCTTGTGTCAATAAAGTTCCTAAGAAAGGTACATTTTCATTGATCCATTCACTTAATACCGCAGAGTTAACCCAGTCTTCGATAAAGTTTGGTAATGTATTGAATAACTGATTAAACATGGTCCAAAACCCAATCATTAACAACAATAAAATACCTAATCGGACGTCTTTTAAAGCTTCAAAAATACCTAGTATAGAATCCTTAATAGCTTTTGCGATAGAGTCTTTTGGTTTTTCTATTTTTGATTCTTTATAGAAAAAAAGTACGACGATTAAATTAATGGCGATTACTACAGCCGCTTGGATGAAGATGATATTCCAACCATACGTAGTGCGCAATCCCGATGACATGGCAGGTCCAATAAACCCACCGATGTTTACCATCATGTAAAAGATACCGAAACCTAAGGTGCCCGTCGATTCATCGGTGTTACTTGCGATAATGGCTGATGCTACCGGTTTAAAGAAAGCTGCTCCTACTGCAACTAATAAAAAGGCAGCATAGACATTGGAGAACGCAGTTACTTCCCCAAGAAGGTAATAACCAGCAATCATGATAACAAAGGAAATAATCAATGAAATTTTATAGCCGATACGGTCAGCGATAACGCCAAAAAATAAAGGTAAGAAGTATAGGATTCCTACTACACCTCCCATAATACTTCCTTTTTGCACGTGGTCAAATCCCAATCCTCCCGTGTCGGTTGATCCAACTAAGTAAAGACCTAAAAGGGTATAGATTCCGTACCAAGCCCAACGTTCCATAAGCTCCATAAAACTGGCAATCCAGAAATTTTTATTGAACGATCGCAAGGTCTGTCCAAAGGTTTTATTATTTTGTGACATGATAATAAAAGGTTGTTAAAATTAAGGAGTGTAATTTAATTCCTATATTTTATATAGCAATGCGTTCGGTGTTAAAAAAAGAGGCTAAAAAAGAAAAAGCGACCAATTGGTCGCTTTTGTGTTGTTTGATATAGAAAAAGTGTTGTATAATTTCTTCACTTCTTGCATTAATTTTTTAATGATT
>JASLHL010000061.1 GCA_030152225.1 Flavobacterium sp.
ACCGAAGTAGAAGATATTAATCCTGTGCGAACAGCATTAATATCTTGTATATCAGCTTGCTCTACTGCCTGTTTTGCAGCATAAACACCTAATAAAGCCGTTCTCGTATAGTTATTGTCTTCGGGTAGATTTAATTGTTTGATCAATTCGGCAGTTGTAGACTTCACTTCTCCAACCTTGATCTTGTCCTTGTGAATAGAGTCAAACAACGTTAATGTCCCTACACCCACTTCATGTGCGCATAAAGCACGGTAATTTTCTTCAACGGTTTGACCAATTGCAGAAATAATCCCCATCCCCGTAACAACTATACGATTTTGCATATTTATTTTGTTCTATTAGCTGAAATATAGGTTGCCATTGTCTCAATCGATTGAAAAATAGCGCGTCCTTCTTTTGGATCACTTAATTTGATCCCATAATCTTTGTCCATTAGTACGATCAATTCTAATGCATCAATCGAATCCAATCCCAATCCATCTCCAAATAGAGGATCTGTATCTTGAATATCGTTGATTTCGATATCTTCAAGATTTAAAACGTCAATGATTTTTGTTTTTAATTCTGTTTTTAAATTTTCCATTTCAATTAAAATAAATGCTTAATACTTTCTATTGTATGTGGTACTTGTCCTTGTTTTTCAACGCAATACAAGACCAATTGATATTCTCCTTCTAAATAATCTACCCAACCGCATATCACTTTTGTTGCGCGATTGGTCTGTAGGGCATACGTTGTGTATTGGTGCAGAAGTGCTGCATCATACACGGGTGAGATAAAAAAGGCATTTTCACCTTGTAAACGGTGTCTAATGCTTATTTCTGCTAAGCAAATATTCGCTAAGGTATACACAAATACGGCAGGGCTTGGGTAACAAGCTGTTGCATCTGCAATAGATGCACTGTGTTTCAGATCCGTATCTAAACTCGAGGTTGAATTACTGAGAAAAAGGGCGGTATCGCGTATAGGTTGCGTTGTCGTTGCAGGTCCTACCAGTAATTCTGCGCCGATAAAAGCCAATTTACTTAGCATATCCATTTTAAAAAACTTGGGATATTCTATTGTTTTTTCCTTGTAGATACGCTTTAAAAACAAAGCCAAATCCTTTGATTCCTCCACATTTGCAATGAAGAGGTTCTTGCCATTTACACTCGCTTTTCCCGCTTTAATTGTGCAATAATCCGCAATATAAAAAGTTTGTTCCCTCATCTTCTGTTTACTTTTTACTTAGTATTACTGCGGTATTTGATCCTCCAAATCCAGAAGCCGTTTTCAACCCAATCTGTAGGGATTTTGCTTCTTTTTTTGTTGTAATATTTACCGCTCTTGACACGCCTAGCTGTGTAAATCCTTTGGAAACGATTAATTCGTTATTTCTCATGCTCTGCATAAGCATTACGAGTTCTAATAAGCCCGCAGCGCCAAGGGTATGACCGAAATATCCTTTTTGACTGTGGATGGGCGTTTGCACTAATCCCAATCGATCAAAGGCAATAGCTTCCATTTCGTCATTGTAAGCGGTAGCGGTACCATGTGCACAAATACAATCGATCTGATCCTGTGTGAGCTGGGCTTCTTTTAGGGCTTCTTGTATACTTAAAAATAAACCTTCACCCGTACGAGATGGTCCTGAAATATGATTAGCATCTGCGATAGAGGCTTCCCCTATAACTTCAAATGACACTCCTTCCACAGCAATGGTGTTGAGGTAAACCGCGGCAGTAGCCTCACCTAAACTCACTCCTTGTCGATTGAGATCAAAAGGGGTACAAGGTTCCTTGCTCATCGCTTGAAAACTAGTAAAGCCCGAAACAACAAAAGGGGTTAATTCATCTCCAGCTACTACATAAGCCTCATCAAACTGTTCCATTTGGATCAATCGCTTGGCAACAGCCACAGCTAAGATCCCCGATACACAGGCATTGCAAACCACAATAGGAGGCGTACTGAAACCAAAAAAATCAGCCACGCGTTGTGCAGATCGATTAATATCCGCTTCTTCTAATTTTCCTCCTGCTAAAGCGGCAATATTTCCTTTCGTTGTAGAAACAACTAAGGCTGTTTTGGCTGTAATTGTTCCTTGAGTGACAATGGGGTGAAGTGTAGTTAGGAGTAAACGTTCAAAACGAGTAAAACCCGATACCTCCCCAATGCTAAGCTGCATTTGTTCATCAATCCAGGCATCGGCAATCTGCCCGCCATAACAAGCTGAAATAAATCCCATCTGATCTATTTTTTTTATGCCTGACTCTTGTGCTTGGATAGCTTTCCAGTTGTAATCTTGACCAAATCCGATGGAGCTAAAACACTCTGCTTTATTGATATATACCTTTCTCATCCTTTTGTCAATCCTAATTTGGCTTTCCATTCTTCATAGAAAGGGGGTATAGCTAACGAAAGATTATTGGCTTTATCGAGGAAAACTTGTGTTGTTTCTCCAGTACAAACCACTTGATCTTGTTCGTTTAAAATTTTAAATCTAAATATAATTTTTGCGGCAGGGCTCACTACATAGGTCGCTTGAATGCGAATAACATCTCCATATTTCAACGTTAATTTATGGGCACAAGAAGAGGCAACAATTGGCGTTACATATCCTGCTTGTAGCATGTCTAAGTAAGAGATACCGTATTTTCTGCCAAAGGCTTCTCTAGCATCTTCAAAATACACTAAATAATTGCCATGCCAGACAATTCCCAGTGCATCTGTTTCGTTGAATCGAACGCGAGTCTCAACTTCAACAGTCAGTTCGGAAACTTCTTTATAAAGATCTTTTTTTCTTATCATAAAACAACGCTATTGAGATCATTACTAAAGCAAACAAAAGTAGCAAAATAATCTCAGTTCTAATTTCCCATAAACTCCCTTGTCGAAGCAAAAGAGCGTAATACCCTTCCAATCCCCAATTCATTGGGGACAATTTAGCAACATACTGCATGAAAATTGGCATGGCAAAGGTCGGTACCCAAACCCCACTCACCGCTGCAAGGATCACAACAAAAGTGGCCCCAAACGGAGACGATTGTTCTTGTGTTTGGGCAATTGTTCCAAACACAACACCCAAAGATATAGCAGATAAACCAATACACAAGGTCAATATACTCAAATTAAACAGTTGATTTCCAATAGTGAAAGGCAGTAATCCCAAAGAGGGAAAAACAAATTTTCCCACGCATAAAATTAAATAAAACTGCAACAAGCAAATCACGAGATAGGTCATAATCTTGCCTGCCCAAATAATCCCCATACTGGTTGGAACCGTATAAAGTCTCACCTTCGTTCCTTGATTTTTTTCCTTGACTAAGTTCATAGCAAAAGGCACAATAATAAAGAAAATAGCAAACAAAGACCAGGCTGGGACGTTGTGTTGGACGGCATTTGGTTTTACTTCCTGCTGTAAATTAAGGGGAGATATTTCTTTAAATGCAAAAAGTGCCTGTTGTTTTAAAAGTGCAATACTAGGATCTAAATCGAGCTGAGCAGCAAATGCACCATAGATAAATTTATTTTCCGTTTGAGTGACGATGCGATCAATAGCTGCTTTGATTCCCTCTTTATACGCAATTTGCAGGGCTGGATCAAAATACAACACCACTTCTTTTTGTGCAAAACCTGGCTTATCATTTGGTTGACGTGTCGGTTCACTCAGCTGAAGTACTTCCTCTACATTGGCGTCAATATACTGTTGAATGTCATGGGTCAATTGTTTGGGAATTACAATAGCCAATTGATAGTCTCCTTTGAGCACTGCCTGTGCTGCGCGTTCTTCTGTGAGCGGTTCTCCATCTAAAGCAGTAATTAATTCAAAACTACCCAAAGCATTTACCTCATCAAAAATAGCTTGAGCCACTTCATCTTGATCTCGATCAATTACCAATAGCTGTAGTTTGTGGTTGGTTATATTTTCATACGTATTATTTTGAATAAGCGTAACCACTATAACGAGAAATACGGGCATAATGAATAGAATTGCCAAACCACCTAAATCCCTTGCCAGCAGTTTCACTTCTTTGCGGATGGTCATCAGTAATTTATACATTGTCCTTCAAATTTATACCTGTTAATTGCAAAAAAGCCTCTTCTAAATTCGCTGTTTTCGTTTGCATCATCAAATCTTCACTGGTTCCCAGGGCAAATATTTTTCCTTGATTGATAATAGCAATAGAAGTACACAATTCCTGTACCTCGTGCAAGTGATGTGAGGTGTAAATAATTGTGGTTCCCTTGGCGTTGAGTTCTTTTAGAAAAGAAACAATCAGCAACCGAGATTGTAAATCAACCCCTACAGTTGGTTCATCAAGGAAGAGAATTGTAGGATGGTGTAAAATACCTGCAATGAGGTTCACGCGTCGTTTCATTCCACCCGAAAAGGTGTCAATTTTTTTATGTGCAAAGGCCGCTAGGCCTAAATAGTCGAGATAATATTGAATTTTTTGCTTGAGTTCTTTTCCCTTTAATCCATACATACTGCCCAAGAACACGAGGTTTTCATAGGCAGAAAGAGTAGGGTAAAGGGCGTATTCTTGCGGAACCACCCCAATGATACGCTTGATTGCTCTTTCATTTTGTTGGTAGGTTTTCCCCTCAATGCTCAACATACCTGAAGTCGGTTTTACCAATCCGTAAAGCATGGATAACAACGTTGTTTTACCAGCGCCATTAGGACCTAAGACGCCGATAAAGTCTCCCTTGTTAATTTGCAAAGAGACAGCTTCAATAGAAAAGAAGTCTGCTCCTTTGTATTGCTTGTATAACTTCTGTATGTCAATAATGGCGGTTTTCATTATAGGGCTTTTTTAAGCTTTTTAAAGAATTGTTCTTCTCGATCGGCCAAAGCATTTAATTCTTTAGACAAGCTGAGGTATACATCCTCTCCATTTTTTCGTTTTTTATACACACGGGCTGCATTGACAGCAAAATCTCTCCACGCATCACCAATGGTTGTCATTTCACTTGCAAACTCGTTTAAAATGGGGGTATTTATCTTTGTAGCTGCTTCTTGTAGAAAAGCGGCGTAAATAAAGCGGAATCCACCGCCTCCTGTTCCGATTTCTTCCTGCATGCGCACCATCTGTGCTAAAAAGTGATTGGCTTTGGGTACACCGTGTTTCTTCGGCCATTTTACAATGGCTTTGGCCACCATTCGCATCCCACGTACGCCTACAATAGGAACAGGTGCAAGCATGTCATTACACGTTTTTTTAATTGCTTTGACAATCGCCTTTTCCCAATCTAACTGTTGTGGGATCGAAAGAGGATAATAAATCTGTCCTTTGGGCGCAAAAGCCCCTTGTGCAAATCGCACTTTTTCTAATTCAGCTGGAGTTAATTCTGTCGTTGTTGCCATCACAGGATCACTAACTAAAAAATTAGCTCCATTTTTACCGTATACCACTAAATTGTGCGCATTAAAATGAAAGCGATATTCATCTGGAAAATAGGGGAGATGATATACCCCCACCTGAAGTCCACAAGGAATTCCCTGTGCTATTTTGGCTTCTAGTTCCCGTTGTGCTTTTTGTTTATCGTTAAATTTAATGCGTTTTACTTTTAATCCTAGACGCTTGGCTAAACGGTTAAAAATTAACCCTGGCATCGGTCGATAGCTAATCGCTGGGGCGTGATTTACTTTGACAAAAGGCAAGTAAACAAAAAACAATCCCGAACCAAGACCAAAAGCCATGGGTTCGCTCATTTGGATGCCTTGATTACTCAATAAATTCGATGCTACTCCATTTTCGCAATGTGCAGCCTGTTTGTGTACAAAATCTATCTTCATCTTATTTACCGCTAAATGCTTTTAACTCCTCTATGGAAATGTCAAAGGCATTGGCATATTTTTGTAGTACAGCTGTACTTAATTTTTTAAAAACATCAGGTTTAAAATGTCGTTTTACACGCCATCTCCAAAGTGACACATACGCACTCAGCGTGGCTAAGTCCATACGATTCACTTCCATAAAATACACAATAGGACTGACTAATCCATTCGCTACTTGTTCTTTTGCTTCTTGCACTCGGGTTTGAATTCCCTCTAAAGTTGCTTCCTGAACGATGGTTTTAGTCTCCCAGCCTGAACTAAGCGCAGTAACATACTCGCCTTTTTCATTGACTACATAACACAATTCTTGGATGTCGTTATCCTGTAAACTGCTTTTATCTTGTGGTACTTCAGACTCTTTCATCTCTTATTGTTTTTGTAAAAATAGATTAACTTCCGCTTTCAGTACAAGCTTATGTGCTGCATGCGTAGTAACCTCAATTAAACAAATTGAAAAATCATCCCCATCCAGGCGAGAAATTAGCTTTCCCTCTGTTACTAGAACCTCATCTACCTGAGGTAATCCCAGAATTTCCACCTTTTTCATTGTACTAATAAATCCCAATACCTGTACATTTTGACGTTCTTGATGATTTTCATCAAAAAAAAAGGATTGTCCCACAATAGCAGAACACGTTTGGGCAGCATTTTCCATCAACCCAACCTCACAAAGCAACTGATCGGTTACAAAAATATTATCTTCTTTTACCAGAAATCGCGTAGCAACACTATCTGCAGTAATAGCTGTAATAATATCCACCATCAGCATTGGATCGCGATGAGGTAAATAATTTTGTATTTCAATTACTTTTGTATTGATCATAAGGCATTATGATTTTGCTAGAACCGTTTTCATTTGTCCTGTTGCTATTGTGATATCCTTACAGGTTGTAGTCAACTCTACTAGGGTTACCCCCATAAATTCATGTAAGATTTGCGCTCTAGTGATTAATTGATCTCCGACTTTAGGCAATTGTGTAATCTCTATCCTTTTAATGGATCCAATATAACCCGTTGGCGCCGCTTTATTTTTCAAATAATAGGCATATCCTGTATGTAAGGCTACTGCCTGTGCCATATGCTCTATAATCCCCGATTCTTGCATCTCTTCATTGGATACGCAAAGATTATCTGTATGGATTGACAAGCCTGCTTCAATAAAATCATCTCCAAACTGATACAGTGCATCCACCATAACTAGTGGTGCTCGTTGTGGAATTAATGTTCCTACTAATTCCCTTGCAATTAATTCTCTTTTCTCCATGACTAAACCACTTTTAAATACGCATACGCATACGAAAATCGTCCACTTTCAGGAACAGATAGTAAAATGCGATCGCCTGATTTTAATTGACCTGAGTTCATCAACTCTTCGAACATCAAATAGATAGAAGCAGACCCCACATTACCAACGTGTTTT
>JASLHL010000062.1 GCA_030152225.1 Flavobacterium sp.
TTTGATCCAGAAGATGGAAAACGGAATAGTAAAGTAAGTTCAATTAAAAGGATAGTTGATTTCTATCTCGGATTTGAACGAAATAGAGATGTAGAAATAGAAGTATTAGGTAATAAGATTGAATATAAATATTTATTTAGACATATAACGTCAGGTAAAAATCATAAGCCTTATATTGATAATAAAATTTTTTATGCTCCTATAAAGTTGATTAAAAGTGGAGCATTATATGAAGATGAGGATAAAATGGAATTCCAATTATATCGTTATAGAACTAATGGAAATGAGGGATATAAAGTGATCTTACAAAAAAAAGGATTAAGTAAAGCAATGGGGACTAGGATAAGAAATAATTATAATAATGTGTTTAATAATACTTTGGAACGTTTAAGACTTGATACAATAGATAGTGGATATGGAGCATATATTTTCTTTTTGGGGACAGGCCCTACTGAAGATCATCCATTAGAATTTAACGTAATGAATTCATTTATTTATTTTAAGTATACTGATATACGTAAGACAATTAATGAAGAATAATGATGACTAAAAGAAAATTTTATTTTTCAAAAGGGAAGTAACTTACACTTCCCTTTTTTATCGCAAATAATTGAGTATTATATTTTACCCTAACCAAAAAAAGTAAGCCACCACAGCGATAATTACCGCACAAAAAATATTGAGGATAAATCCTGCTTTCATCATTTCCTTTTGTTGAATGTCACCAGTGCCAAATACAATAGCATTCGGTGGTGTGGCCACTGGAAGCATAAAGGCACAAGAAGCACCGAGTCCGATAATCATAGACAATCCCAGTGGATGCATACCTAGTTCCTGAGAGATGGAGAAGAAAATAGGTACTAATAGTGCAGCACTAGCGGTATTGGAGGTGAATTCCGTTAAGAATACAATAAAAAAGGCAACGATTAGGCTGATAATAAAAAACGAACTATCGTGAATCACAGAAACCAATAAATCGGCCATCACCTTGCTAGCTCCTGATTCTTTGAGTACCATACTCAGTGTTAATCCCCCACCAAAAAGAAGTAAAACGCCCCAATCGACATTGTGTTGTAATTCTTTCCAACGAGAAACTTGACTGATACAAATCAAAATAAAAGCGCCTAAAGCGATAAAGGTATCGAAGTTCTTGAAGCTGCCTTCAAATCCGACCAAAGCCGCGAATAGGGGATTGATTTGGTTACTTAAAATCCAACAGATAGCCGTCATTAAGAAGATGCCAAGGGTAATCCAACGGTCTGTATTCATGGGAATGTTTTCCATTTGATGTTCAAATCGCAGGTTGAGTTTGGGCTTGAAAACAAAATAGATGACAGCAATCATTAAAGGGAGTAGTATGATAACCATAGGAAAACCCATTTTCAGCCATTCTGCAAAGGAAATATTGAGTTGAGAGGCAACAATGGCATTGGGCGGACTTCCAACTATGGTTCCCATACCGCCAATACTGGCGCTATAAGCAATTCCCAACAACACAAATACATAGGTATTTCGGTAGTGTGATTTATCTAATTGACTCAATATTCCTGTAACTAAGGGCAGCATCATGGCTACGGTAGCTGTATTGCTAATCCACATGGATAGAATGGCTGTAGCGAGAAAGAGATAAAGAATGGCATAAGAGAGCCTTCCTTTTGCGAGATACATAATCTTACTAGCGATGATCAAATCAAGTTTTTGCACGTGTAAAGCTCCTGCGAGTACAAAACCGCCTAAGAATAGAAAGATGTTCGGATCTGCAAAAGAAACAAGGGCGGGTTGAACATCTGTTAGTCCCAATCCAATCGCGAGAACGGGAACAAAAACAGCGGTAGTTGTTACGTGCAATGCTTCTGTTAACCATAAGACAGCAACAAAGGCAAGCAGGGCAAGACCTTTATTTACTTGAGGCTCATAGGGTAAAAAATGAATCAAGCTAAAGAGCATCAGGATGTTTAAACCAATAATGAGGTAGTTTCGTTTTGATTTGTGTCTTTTGCTTTCGGGTTCGAAGTCTAGTTGCATGTCTTCAAAAGGTTAGGTGTAATAGGAAGGGAAATTACAAAAAAATAGGGGAAGTAGGTAAGGGAAAGAAGTATAACATTAGAAGTAAAACGAGTGAATAGTTCTAGTTTCAAATAAAAAAGGGAAATATCGATGATACTTCCCTTTTTACTATGTAAAGAGTTCACTCTTTATGTCTTATTTAGCTGCTGCATATCGCTTAGCAACTTCAGCCCAGTTAATTACGCTGAAGAAAGCGGCAATATAGTCAGGGCGTCTGTTTTGGTAGTTTAAGTAGTATGCATGTTCCCAAACGTCCATTCCTAAGATTGGCGTTCCACCACAAGCAACACCTGGCATAAGCGGGTTATCTTGGTTTGGTGTACCACATACTTCTAATTTACCGTCTTTTACGCATAACCATGCCCAACCTGAACCGAATTGCGTAGCACCTGCTTTTGCAAAAGCTTCTTTGAAGTTTGCAAATGAACCAAAATCCTTAGCGATTGCATCTGCTAATTCTCCTGTTGGCTCACCACCACCATTCGGGCTCATTACCGTCCAGAATAAGTTGTGGTTATAGAAACCTCCACCATTGTTGCGAACTGCACCATTTGACATATCAAGGTTTGTTAAAATCTCCTCGATTGTTTTTCCTTCTAATGCTGTACCAGCGATAGCTGCATTTAAGTTCGTTGTATAAGCATTGTGGTGTTTCGTATGGTGGATTTCCATTGTACGAGCATCAATATGTGGTTCTAATGCGTCATACGCATAAGGTAATTGTGGTAATTCGAAAGCCATAATTCGTATTATTTAAAGATTAGTGTTATTTTTATTCAAATTTAGGGATTTTCTGTGGAATATAAAAGATCTTAGGGGTTAATATAAGTTAAGGTATAATTTGATGGTTAGAGAGGAAAGGGCTTCATTTTCAGTGTATAACGCTTCTGCGGGTTCAGGAAAAACACATACATTAGTAAAAGAATATTTGAAAATTGTCTTAGAGGATCGATCCGATGATGCGTATCGAAAAATTTTGGCAATTACCTTTACGAATAAAGCAGTAGCGGAGATGAAAAATAGAATTCTCTCCTGCTTGTATGCATTTGCTCAAAAAGAAACGGAGAAGAGATTTCAGCCCATGTTGGAGCAAATTGTCCAAGAAACAGGATTGAAAGAAGGGGTGATTAAGGAAAAATCTGCGCGTATTATGAAGCATATTATTCACAATTACGCGGCTTTTGACATTTCAACGATTGATAAATTTACCCATAAAGTCATTCGTTCTTTTGCTTTTGATTTGAATTTACCCATGAGCTTTGAAGTGTCATTGGATTCGGATGAATTGCTACAGGAAGCGGTTGACTCTGTTATCGCAAAAGCGGGTACAGATCAAGCGTTGACCAAAGTGTTGATTGATTTTTCGATCGACAAGGCAGACAACGACAAAAGCTGGGATATTACTCGAGAATTGAAAGAAATGGGCGCCTTGTTGCTGAATGAAAATAACCGAGAGGAGATTGCCTTATTTGATCAGAAAACCCTACAGGATTTTATGGGAACGCGTGATTATTTGCGCCAAAAGATTGAAGAATTAACCGTAGAAACCCAACAAAGAGGACAGGCTATCTGGGATCTATTGATTGACAAGGGAGTGGATATGAAATCCTTTTCAAGGGGAACATTTCCCAATCACCTTTTGGCAATTATCAACAATACCGATAAAAGTACCCAGCGAAAATACGTCGAATTTGACGAAATTGCCATCCTCAAAGCAGCCAAAGATCGCGATACCATCGAGGCACTTCTACCAGAAGTGCTCAAGCAATTGGCAGTTGTCTATCAAGTATTGGCTAAACGCTTGTTTTATCAAGCTTTTTTAAAGAATATTACGCCTTTATCGCTGCTGAATATTTTGGGTATTGAGATGCAAAATATACAGGAAGAAAAAAATATGTTGTCGATTAGTCAGTTTAATGCGATTATTCACAACGAAATTCAACACCAACCCGCACCTTTTATTTACGAAAGATTAGGTGAACGTTATCGTCATTTTTTCATTGATGAGTTTCAGGATACTTCCGTCATGCAATGGGATAACTTAGTGCCTTTGATTGACAATGCGCTAGCAGGGGAAGATTTTGGCGTAAAGGGAAGCCTAATGTTGGTGGGAGATCCTAAACAATCCATTTACCGTTGGCGCGGTGGAAAAGCAGAACAATTTATTGCCTTGAGTAAAGACGACAATCCCTTTTCGAATCCAGATAAGGAAGTGGTGGTATTGGGGAAAAATTACCGCAGTTATGCTGAGGTGATCCACTTCAACAATAGCTTCTTCAAGGAAATCGCTAGTTTTTTTACCCAAGAGGATTACAAGCACATTTACGAAAATCAAAGCCACCAAGAGACCAATAGTAAAGAAGGTGGTTATGTCAAGGTACAGTTTTTAGACGAAAGTTTGATCGACAAGGAAAATGAAGTAGATAAAGAACGCCTGTATTTAGAGGCAACTTTGGCTACGATCAACAAGTGTAAATCACAGGGGTTTTCATATAGCGATATTGTTGTGTTAACGCGCAAACGCGCCCATGGTATTGCGTTAGCCAATTATTTAACGGAACAGGAAATTCCCATTCTCTCTTCAGATTCACTGTTGATTAGCCATGCTACAGAAGTACGTCTGATTATGGATGTGTTGCGCTATATCCGCAACAAAGAAGACAAAGAGTCGAAATCACTCCTGTTGTACTATATCGCAAATAAAAGAAAGCAAGAAGCGGTTCACGACTTTATTGAAGAAGGTTTGCGTCATACATCTGATGCAAGTTTGGAAGAGTGGTTAGGGACGAAGGAGATTGATATCTCCTTTGATCAATGTCGAAAGAAATCGCTGTATGAAGCGGTTGAGATTATCGTTCGCGCATTTTTTCCGGCACAAGCAACAAGTTCTTATGTGCTCTACTTTATGGATATTGTATTAGAACGCACCATCAAGAATCAATATGGCATTGGCGATTTTATCTTGTATTGGGAAGAGAACAACCACAAATTTAGCATTCCTACACCCGAAGGAAAGAATGCTGTTCAGCTGATGACGATCCACAAATCGAAAGGGTTGGAATTTCCCGTTGTTATTTTTCCATTTGCAGAAGAGGATTACGACCGATCCAATCGCGATAAATTATGGGTAGAGTTTGACGAAGGTGACACGGGGATCGAATTGCCCAAAGCCTTGGTAGATGCAAAGAGAGAAGTGAAAGAATACGGTGTACTTGCAGAAGAATTATACGCCCAAAAAGAACAGGAAGAGCTTTTAGATAACATCAATGTGTTGTATGTAGCGTTAACGCGTGCAGAAGAACAATTGCATATTATTACAACACGCGATATGAAAACAGATGGCGCATATAAAAACAATATGTCTCGTTTTTTTATTCACTATTTACGTGGACAAGGGGTGTATGAAGAAGAGGTAGAAGTATATGAATTTGGTCAACCCCAGCGCTTGTCTATACCTAGTGAAACTCCTTTGGGACAAAATAAGTTGATTCACAGTGTGGAAACCCTGTTTAATTTTAATGATATCAAAATTGCTGAGCGCGAAGCCTTGATGTGGGATACCCAAGTGGGAGAGGCGATTGCTTATGGGAATATTACCCACCGAATTATGTCGTTTATTCAGACAGATCAGGATGTCGATGCAGCGATTGAGCGTGCATTAGAAGAGGGGCTCATTGTAGAAAGTGAAAAAGATAACTTCAAAGGAGCGATCGAAGAAATTATCAGCCATCCCGATTTACAGGTCTTCTTCACTGGAGGAGTGGTATATAATGAGCGAATGATTATCGGTAAAAGCCAACATAACCTCATTCCCGATCGGGTGGTGATCAAAGAGCAACAGGCCTATTTGTTGGATTATAAAACGGGAAAGCCAGAAGAAAAGTACATCAAACAGTTGGAGAAATACGAAAACTCCTTAGTTGCGATGGGCTATGTCGTGGTTAAAAAAGTTATTTTATATATGGGAGAGGATGACTTAAATATAATACATTTGTAAAAGAGTATAGTTAACGCTTAAAAAGAGTAAGTATGTACGGAAAAATTAAAGACCATTTACAACAAGAGTTGAAGTCGATTGAAGACAATGGTTTATTTAAAAAAGAGAGAATTATTACTTCGCCACAAGGAGCAGAGATTACAGTTTCTACAGGAGAAAAAGTATTGAATTTTTGTGCGAATAACTATTTAGGACTATCCTCACATCCAGAGGTAGTACAGGCGGCAAAAGACACACTAGATACCCATGGGTTTGGTATGTCCTCTGTGCGTTTTATCTGTGGAACACAAGATATCCACAAACAATTAGAAGCTACGATTGCTAATTTCTATGACACAGAGGATACTATTTTATACGCAGCGGCATTTGACGCTAATGGAGGAGTTTTTGAACCTTTATTAGGAGCAGAAGACGCTATTATTTCTGATAGCTTAAACCACGCTTCTATTATTGATGGGGTTCGCTTGTGTAAGGCAGCGCGTTACCGTTATGAAAATAACGATATGGCTGATTTAGAACAACAGTTGATCAAAGCAAATGAAGCAGGACATCGCTTTAAAATTATCGTAACAGATGGGGTGTTCTCGATGGATGGTTTGGTAGCGCCTTTGGATAAAATCTGTGATTTAGCGGATAAATACGATGCCTTAGTGATGGTAGATGAATGTCATGCGGCAGGATTTATCGGAGCAACGGGTAAGGGAACCCTGGAGGCGAAAAAAGTAATGGGTCGTGTAGATATTATTACGGGTACGTTAGGAAAAGCTTTAGGAGGTGCTATGGGAGGTTATACAACAGGTAAAAAAGAGATTATTGAGTTGTTGAGACAACGTTCTCGTCCGTATCTATTCTCCAATTCACTTGCTCCTATGATTGTAGGTGCTTCATTGAAAGTGTTTGAGTTATTGCAGAAAGACACAAAATTACGCGATCAATTGGAGTGGAATACCAATTATTTCAAAGCTGGAATGAAAAAAGCTGGATTTGACTTTATTGATGGGGATTCGGCTATTGTACCGGTTATGTTGTATGATGCGAAGCTGTCTCAAGAGATGGCAGACCGCCTATTACAGCATGGTGTTTATGTGATTGGATTCTTCTATCCTGTTGTGCCTCAAGGGAAAGCGAGAATTAGAGTGCAGTTGTCTGCTGCGCATACGCAAGCACACCTAGATCATGCGATTCAAGCCTTTACAACAGTAGGAAAGGAATTAAAAGTGATTTAACTATTAACTTTTTTTAGTAAATCACAATAATTGTTAAGAATAAAATTTGTTAACTAGACATATAATTGTATTTTTGTTTTAACATTACAATAAATAGAAAAATAAAGTTATGAAACATCTCAACAAATTAATTGCAGCGGCAATACTATGTGCGGGTCTTTCGACTCAAGCGCAAGATGCTGACCATCCGTGGGCTGTAACTATTGGTGCGAATGCCGTAAACACTAAGGTTAGTTCAGCTAAAGGGTTTTCACACAGAATGGGAGGTTATTTCCAAACTTCGGATTGGAATATTTTACCTTCAGTTTCTTACCTAAATGTATCAAGATACTTAGGTGATGGATTTTCATTAGGTGTTGTCGGATCCGTGAATAAAATTGAAAAATTCATTGATTCTGAGTCAACAGGATACAATAAGTTCAACCCTGGTGATTTATCTTACTACGGGATTGATGCAGAAGTTAAGTATAGCTTCAAAGAAATGTTGAAAGCAAAAGTTATTGACCCATTCGTATTAGTTGGAGGGGGATATACTTTTATGGGAGATGCAAGTACAGGAACAGTTAACGGAGGTTTAGGATTAAACATCTGGTTCACTGAAAACATTGCATTAACATTCCAATCAACGTATAAACATTCATTTGACGATACAAGAACGCCAGATATTGATGTGGCAAGCCACATGCAACACTTCGCTGGTGTTCGTTTCCAATTTGGTGGAAAAGATACAGATGGAGATGGAATCTTAGATAAATACGATGAGTGTCCAGACGTTCCAGGTTTACCAGAATTCAACGGATGTCCTGATACAGACGGTGATGGTATTCCAGATCATTTAGATGAGTGTCCAGACGTTCCAGGTTTACCAGAATTCAACGGATGTCCTGATACAGACGGTGATGGTATTCCAGATCATTTAGATGAGTGTCCAGATGTTCCAGGTTTACCAGAATTCAACGGATGTCCTGATACAGACGGTGATGGTGTGCCAGATCATTTAGATGAGTGTCCAGAAGTTCCTGGTCCAAAAGAAAACAAAGGTTGTCCTTGGCCAGATAGAGATGGAGACGGAGTGCCTGATCATTTAGACGATTGTCCAGATGTTCCTGGTCCAGCTTCAAACAGAGGATGTCCTGAAATCAAAGAAGAGCAAGTGAAACAACTTAATGAGTATGGAAAAACAATTTTATTCCACACTGGTAAGTTCACATTCCAAGATGCTTCTTACGCTGTGTTAGATAACATCGTGAAAATTATGAAAGAATTCCCTACTGCTAAATTCCACATCGCTGGATACACTGATAGTACAGGATCTGACAAAATTAACGTGCCATTATCGGATAACAGAGCAAACGCAGTTAAAGTTTACTTGATCGAGAAAGGTGTTGACGCGAACAGATTAACTTCAAAAGGTTATGGTTCTGAAAACCCAATCGCTTCAAACAAAACTGTTAAAGGACGTGAGTTAAACAGACGTGTTGAAATTCAATTACAAAAATAATTGAACGAAATATAATCACAAGATAGAAAAGGGCTTCGAGTATTCGAAGCCCTTTTTTTAGTACCTTTAGTCACATGAGTCAACAGCGTTTTTTATATCGATTAAGTGAAGAAATAAAGCGGAATTTTCCCTCTTCTATGCATGATTTGGTTGTGGTATTGCCCAATAAAAGAGCAAAGGTCTTTTTGCTTGAACAACTGAAACAGTTTTATGATCAAAGTGTCTTTGCTCCTAGTATTATCAGTGTTGAAGAACTGGTGCAAGATATTGCTCAATTGCGCGGTATTGATTCAATTGAACTTTTGTTCGAGTTCTATCACGTCTATAAAAATCGAGTAGGGGAGCAAGCGGAGGACTTTGATTACTTTGTAAACTGGGCACGCATGTTGTTGCAGGATTTTAATGAAGTTGATCGTTACTTATTAAATCCAACGCATGTCTTTAGTTATTTAAAAGACATTGAAGATATTAACCATTGGGCAGTTAATGTTGATCAACAGACGGATTTGATTAAAAATTATCTTCAGTTCTGGGAGCAAATACCACTGTATTATACAGCGCTTTACGAATATTTAAAAAGCAAAAAGATTGGTTATCAAGGAATGATCTACCGAGAGGCTGTTGCGGGACATCAGGATTTTTTGAAAACCAAAGACAATCAGTATTACTTTGCGGGATTCAATGCGTTAAACGCGGCTGAGGAAGTTATTATTCAGCACTTCCTAGTCGAAGGTCGTGCGCGTGTTTTTTGGGATATTGATGCGGTATTTTTACACGATCCTTATCACGATGCTGGTTTGTTTTTGAGAAGAATCAAAAAACAGTGGCCTTACTATGAAAATCATCCTTTTGAATGGATTACCACTCATTTTTCGGAGGAAAAAAATATCGAAATTATTCAAACCCCTAAGAGTGTTGGGCAAGCTAAGATTGTTGGCGGCGTGATTGAGCAAGCCTTGGCAAAGGGAACTGCTTTGGATCAAATTGCCGTTGTCTTGGGCGATGAAAATTTACTTCAACCTGTCTTGTATGGGTTACCTCATACTGTAAGTAGTTTGAATATTACCATGGGATACAGTGGAAATAGCAGTCCTGTACAGTTGTTTTTAAACAAAGTATTCAAGATGCATTTGGCTGCGGTACGACGTGGCGGAAAGCAGTATGTATTTTACTATAGAGATGTACTGGAAGTATTGACGAGTCCTGTTATGGAAGGCCTATTTGCTGTTGATACCGTCGTTTCGGAGATTCAGAAAAAAAACCTAACTTTTTTCTCTTTTGATCGATTTGAATCGTGGATAAAAGGAAGTGATACGGAAGAAAAAAGGCTTGTTTTCGATGCGTGGAGTGATAAAGATCCAGCGGCTATTTTAAAGGGATTGATTGCTTTGATTATTCTAGTCAAAAATAGATTAGTGGTGGATAGCCAGCAAAATCGTCTGATGAAAACGTTTTTGTTTACCACTTACAATCTGCTTAATCGCTTGTTGTCGTATTGTGAAAAATATCCATTTATCCACTCTATCGAATTGCTTCATGTTTTATACAAGCAGATCATGGATATGAGTGAGGTTTCTTTTGAAGGAGATCCTTTAGAAGGCCTGCAAATCATGGGGATTTTAGAAAGTAGGGTGTTGGATTTTGATACGGTGATTGTCACTTCTGTCAATGAGGGAAAATTTCCTTCAGGCAAAACGCAGCAGTCCTTTATTCCCTATGATGTAAAAAGAGAATTAGGTTTGCCTACCTACAAAGAAAAAGATGCGATTTATAGCTTTCACTTCTATCATCTGCTTTTGCGCGCCAAACAGGTGTATTTGATTTACAACTCCCAGGCAGAAGGAATAGATGCTGGAGAGAAGAGTCGCTTTTTAGCTCAACTTGAAATGGAGAAACAAGCTGCTCATCACTTGACTAATGTGACCTATTCCGCTTATTTGCCAGACAAGGCTTATGCGCCTATTTCGATTGGAAAATCGGAGGAGTTGATGGAGAAGTTGAAGGAAATTGCTACAGTAAAAGGATTTTCGCCTTCAGCTTTAACGGCCTATTTGCGAAATCCCCTACAGTTTTATGTACAACAAGTTTTGCGCATTCGCGAAGTAGAGGAGGTAGAAGAAAGTGTAGCCTTGAATACTTTGGGTACCATTATTCACAATGCTTTAGAAAATCTGTACCAGCCTTATGTTGGTCAAGTCTTGGATGTTGGAATGATTAAAGCCATCCAACAAGTGGCAGATGAAGAAGTTCAGAAACAATTTGAAGAAATTTACAACAGTGACAAGGAGAAGATGGGAAAGAACCTCTTGGCATTTGAGGTAGCGAAGCGCAATGTTTATCACTTTTTAAGAGAAGAATTAAGCGGCTTAGAACAAGGCGATCAGGTCGAGTTATTGGCGTTGGAAACGAGGCTAGAACATGTGTTGGAAGACAGTCGTTTTCCTTATCCGATTAAATTGTTTGGTTTTGTTGATCGCATTGAAAGAAGAAATGGCACCATCCGTGTAATTGATTATAAATCTGGAAAAGTGGAGGCAAATCAGGTCAAA
Source organism: Flavobacterium sp. (assembly GCA_030152225.1). Classification (GTDB taxonomy): domain Bacteria; phylum Bacteroidota; class Bacteroidia; order Flavobacteriales; family Flavobacteriaceae; genus Flavobacterium. The sequence continues at coordinate 11,341 of JASLHL010000062.1, forward strand.
CTTTCCCAATGGGAAGGATTGACAACTCACTTAAAGAATGACAAGATCATCCAATTGCTGTGCTATGCCTTGATGTATGCGGATCAAAAGAACTTAGAAACGCTAGAAGCGGGGATATATTCGTTCAAAAATCGCCGAGAAGGCTTTTTGTTTTTCGGTGTACGCGAAGGTAGAACGGTCGATCACGCCATCACGCCATCAGTTTTAACTGCTTTTCGGGATGAATTGATCGAATTGATCTTACTTATTTTAGATCCAGAGACCCCCTTTGTTGAAACAATATAAAAAAAGCGAGAATTTACTTCTCGCTTTTTGCTTTATTCATTAGCCTTTGACCTGTTCTGTTAGGAGTTGTAGTAAGGCTTCTTTTTGTTCGATATGGAGCATATGTCCACCTGCTAAGGTTGACACAGTTGCGTTTGTGCCGATGGCTTGTTCTTGTGTTTCTTCATAAGGCATGACAGGATCCTCTTGACCTAAGATAAAAGAAATCGCATAGGGAGCAAAGTGGAGGAGGACTTCTCTGTCAATCCTCGTTTTCATTCCTTCCAATGCGGCGATTACGCCTTGAGTGGGTGTTTTTAAAGCTTCTTCTCTTGCGTGATCGATGGCTTGTTGATGCAGTGGTCTGATGTGATCTGCAAAGAGGTTGTTGATGGCCATATTGATAAAAAGCGGCGCATTTTTTTTAATTAGGTCAATAGCGCGATTTCTATTTTCAATGCGTTCAGGACTATCTGCTCGTGCTGTTGAGTTAATCAAGATGATCTTTTTTACCAAATCAGGATATAGTTCTGCAAAGGCAAGCGAGACATATCCTCCCATAGAATGACCAATCAGTGTTACTTTTTTTAGCTTGAGCTGCGTAATTACTGCAAAAATGGCATCTGCCATGTCTTCCATGGAATGAATGTAACCAAGGCAACCTGTTTCACCATGGCCCAATAAGTCAAAGCTAATGACGCGATACTTTGAAGAAAAGTGATCCATGTAGTCTGTCCACATTTTGGCATTTTCTAAAAAACCATGTAAAAAGATCAATGTATTTCCCTTGCCGCTGTCATAGTAATTGACTGGAATGTTTTTATATATCAGCGATTTCTGTACCATTATTTGTGTTTTGTTGAGCAGGCAAAAGTACAGGATGCAAAAGGAATAAAAAACTTTCTTCTAGTTAAATCCTCTTTTAAAGTATTGGTTTTCTATTTTTATTTATTCTAAATTATTGAAATAGAAGTATCTTTGAAGCAGATAAAAACACAGATAACATGAAATATATTTACAGCGTATTATTCGCTTTGTTAGTAGGGACCGTTTTTGCGGGAGAAGGACAGCCGTATCAAATTTACAATGCGAAAGGGAAGAAGGTAACGTATAAACAAATGATTAAGCAGTTGGCAAAATCCGATGTTGTATTATTTGGCGAATACCACAATAACTCACTAGGGCATTGGTTGCAGCTAAAAGTAACCGAAAGTTTGGGAGAAAATCAGGCGCTAGTTTTAGGAGCGGAAATGTTTGAGGCGGATAATCAGGAAGGATTAACGGCTTATGTAACAGGAAAAACACAAGAGGAAGAGTTTTCGCAAGCCGTTCGTTTGTGGAACAATTACAAAGGCGATTACCGACCGTTGGTGGAATATGCCAAGGCAAAGCGCTTTCCTTTTGTAGCTACTAATGTGCCGCGTCGTTATGCAAGTTTGTTATTTAAAGGGGGGATGGAAGCGTTAGATACGTTAAAAGTAGAAGAAAAAGCGTGGATTGCTCCGTTGCCTTTTCCTTATGATCCTGAATTGCCAAGTTATAAAGAGATGTTGACCATGTTTGAAGCAGAGCATGTAAATGAGAATTTACCTAAAGCACAAGCGATTAAAGATGCGACCATGGCACATTTTATTCAAGCCAACATGGAACAAGATAAATTGTTTGTACACTACAACGGATCCTACCACAGCAATAAGTATGAGGGGATTTATTGGTACTTAAATCACTATGCTCCCCAGCTTAAAGTAGCAACAATTACGATGGTAGAGGGCGATAATGTAGCAGATTTCGAAAAACTCAATCTTGGTTTGGCTGACTTTATTCTTGTTATCGATGCGAATATTTTAAAGTCGTTTTAGAATGTTATAGAAAAATATACTATTTAGTCTTAAATCTAGTTGAGCAATAATTTTTTTTTAAAGAAAATAATGTGAAAAACTTTGTTTATATTGAGTATAAATAGATGTGCACACATTGTGGATAACGTTAATTAGGTGTATTTTTGAGAGATTTTTTCAAGAAAAACAATTAAAATTACATTATGGCAAAATCTGCACTTTTAAAGTCATCCATTGCAAAGAAATATTGGATGTCTCTTACAGGGTTATTTTT
>JASLHL010000082.1 GCA_030152225.1 Flavobacterium sp.
CTAGCTCTTTGATAATTTGGATCATACAAACACCTGGCATCACAGGATTGTCAGGGAAATGCCCATCAAAAACAGCATGATCCTTATTTAACTCTATGGTTGCTTGAAAGTCCGTTTCCACACTTTGAATTGAAACTATACGATAAAAATCCTTTATCAACATAAAATATCCGATTGCGTTTTTAATTTCACAAAACTAATTAAAATTTACATATAGTTATGGAAAAACCGTCCGTAATGATGCCAATGGCTTTAACATTATAATTTGCAAACAAAAAAACTCTCTTTCTAAACAAAAAGAGAGCTTTTTTATATTTCATTACTTAAAAAGTATAGGTCAATCCCAGTTGAAAACTGGAGTTAAAACTTTCATCATCATACCAATAATCATTATAGAACCAATTGTCTTTATCCACAACACGTACAATTCCTTGTCTCCATCTTGCTTCAATTCCCAAATGATCTGTCACTTGATACCCTACACCTAAGTTAAAAGTTAAATCGCCATAAAAATCCGTTTTACTTTTTCCCTCTGTCATAATCGCTAAACCAGGTCCAACATGTACGTTAAAATCGTTGAAACTAAACTTATTTATGACGTTAAAGTCTAGATAGGAAAGATTAATATCTTCGGATACTGCTTGATAAGATCCATTCCCCCAATCATTTCTTTTGAGATAAAAGAGATTGGCATTTTTAGCCCCTTGGCGTGTATAGTTTAATTCAGGTTGCAAGGTGTAAAAACTAGCCAATTTAATTGGAAATTGTAGCCCAACATAAAAATCGGCTTTGTAATCCGCTTCTGCATTCGTAATAGTAGATAAACTCAACCCTCCGCGAACGCCTGGTGTAAATTTCTTTTGTGCATAGCTACTGTGGCCAACCCCAATAGTAATACACGCAATGAATAGTAATTTTTTAATCATAATTTATAAGGTTTTTGTTACTAGCAGTTAAAATGAGTAGGTTAACCCAAGTTGTACACTCATATTCTCAATGTGTCTTGCGCTTCCTAGGGAATAAATATTTTCCTCCTTCATTGAAATAAGCCCCGTTGCCCCATATCTGAATCTCGTTTCTACTTCTATAGTTCTGCTTATACTATAGCCTAATCCAATCGTATAGGTAAAGTCATAATTGAAATCCGCGTACTTAGTTCCACCGGTCAAAAAAGCAATTCCAATTCCACCATGGGCATTGAATTGTCGCCAGTGAATTTTATTCATGATAATAAAATCTAAATAAGACATATTCATATCTTCTTTTTCGAAAACGCCTGTCTTATTTCCCCAGCCTTCCTCCGCTCTAGCTTGCCAAATGTCTGTATTTTTTGCTCCTAAACGGATATAGGATAATTCGGGTTGTAGGGTATATAATCGAGTAAGTCGAATTGGAAATTGCGCGCCTACATAATAGTCTGTTTTATAACTCGCATCTAAATCCGTTAGAGTCGATACCACCATCCCTGCGCGAAGACCAGGTGTAAATTTCTTTTGCGCATAGGTATGAGTAGCAATTCCCATGCTCATACCTACACAAGTGAGAAAAAATAATATTTTACTCATGAGGCATTTCGTTATTTTCTAAAGGTATTAACTGAATAGATAAAGGAAAGTTTTGGTGTTTTATTTCCACCATTTCTCCTGCTTTTGCATAGGTAAAACTAATTTTTGGTTTTCTAGCGCTAGCGGCAATAACTTCCATTACGTCCTCCTGTTGATTCACTACAACAAAAGTTTTTTGCTTTTTATATAGTCCCTTGTAAACTGTTGTATCCCCTTGTGTAGCTTTTGCAGCTAAGGCATAGGTATCTTCCACTAAATAGCCAAAATCTTTAGCTAAAAAATTGAGAAGAATCTTTTTATCCAAATCGGGCATGACGTAGTTAATCGCATAGGGGTTGTCTTTGTAGATGGAAAAATCAAAGAGCGTATTGCCAAAATCAGAAGTCAACACGACACGGTGTACTTGTTCATCCATGCGTTTTACGACTAATAAGCCACTCAATTCTTTTTTGAAAATTGAAATATGAGCGCGAAAAATATGTTCTTCACCAATCGTAGCAAAATAGGGATTGACTACAGTGAAAGTACCTTGTGTATAGTTTTCTTTGCTTGTCACAGGACCCTGATAGCTCCTACACGAAAACAACAACAAGGAGAATAAGCTAATGAATAAAAGCCTTTTCATCTAATTTAATATTTACTTTCTTGTTGCTAAATACAATACGCGTATAATCTGCCGAAGGTTCAATCAATTTAACCTCCGAAACGGTATTTTGTCCTTCGTCAAAATACAAGACAATTTCACTGATGTATTGGGCAATTTCTTTGCTTAGTGGAACTAATTTAGCTATACGTCGGTTTTTATTTTTAAAATAGGTGATGGTAAACTCTTTTTCATCAAACATATTACCGCTGATACTTCCGACAATTAGCGCATTAATTTTGGCGAATTTTTTATTATTCCCAATATCAATTTTATTCTTTTTTCCTTGATCGTTAATTGTAATCTTATGATCTGAAAACGAAATACTATAAGCAAAAGGGCTTGTGTATTTCCAAAGTAGCTTATTGGGAATACTCAACTGCATTTGTCCTTTAGATTCGATTTCTTTTGACATAAAACTCATGTTTTTGTACTGTACAAAATCGGTTGAAAGGGTTTCTATATCTTTAGTCGTACTGACAACTTCTTTTTTAAAGGCATTCTTTTCCTCCATTGTCATGGCTTTTTCTTGGCCATACCCAAACAGTGTTGATCCCAATACTAAAGCGGTAAAGATTATTTTTTTCATTCGTTTTCTTCGTTTAAGAACTCTACTAAATTAACCATTTTATACTTCTCTTGCTGCAATTGTTTTAAAAGTCTTTCTAAGGCCTTTACTGATCGTTCGCTTGTATCGTGTAATAGCACAAGAGATTGTTTGTCTATTCGCTTGTATACGCGGTTGAAAATGGCCTTTTCATCCTCAATCACGGTATCTAAGGACCGATTATTCCATCCCACAACACGGTGTTGGGTTTGGCGAATTGCTTTGGCAATATGAGGATTGGTAATACCAAAAGGCGGACGATAAAAAGGCGTTTGAAACTGGAGAATTTCCTGCATAACAGTTGTGCACTTTTGGATTTCCGCTTTGACTTTTGCTGCTGAGAGAAATCCCATCGAATGGGGATGAGAATAGCTGTGATTTCCTAGGGTATGTCCTTCTGCTAGGATTCTTTGAGCAATGGCAGGGTATTGTTCTATTTGCTTGCCAATGCAAAAAAAAGTGGCTTTAGCTTGATAGTGTTGCAATAAATCCAATACCTCAAGCGTGTAAGGGGTAGGACCATCATCAAAAGTTAAGGCAATGGTTTTTGGGGTAGGTTTTGTGCTTTTAACGATAACGGGAATAAAGAATCCCAAGCGAATATCAAAGACTCCCCAGCTAAACAAACCAATAAAAAATAGTAGTCCAGGAAACAACCACGCAAGTGATACGCTATTATTTACACTCAAATAAAGCACGGTTATCACGTAAACAACGGTTATTCCTACTCCTATTTTTCTTGACATTTTCTCAATAATATAAAACTGTAATCTTTCGCCTGAAATTGATTGTATAGAAGAATATACTGTATATCTTTCTCTCTTTTCATTTGCTCGGCAGCCAATAATAGACCAAAAGAAGAAGCGGTGTGATGGTGGCCTACATATTCTTTGTACGCAACAATTTCCGTTGATTCCCAAGTATGGTATACTTCATCAAAGTACTGTTGATCGACAGGTAAATTACAACTTCCCACATATACTACATCAATGGCACTTGGTGTCAAATTATGTTGCTTTAGAAAGTCAGTCAAACTGCTTGTTGTCGTAGTATTGCTGATGTGTATATCGACTACTTCGGCATACGTTGTTGCTGTCTGTTGTTGATCGAGTACAAAACAGGTGGCTCCTTCACCGGTGTTGATTCCCTTATCAAAAACCGTAGCTTCTGTATTGACTAATTCTGCTACTTGTTGATTGTGTATCGTTGTTTTCCCCACCTCATCAATACCTCCAATTAATGCATTGTCGATTTCTTCTGCCCTAATTTGCAAAAAACCATCGAGTAGCGCTGACTCAAAAGAGCTATGTTGATGTACATAGGTAAAATTATATCCTTTACATCCTAAATGCAAAGCAATTTGTCCACCAACGGTATTGTGTGTAGATTGAATAAATGAAGTAGGGGTAAGGTAGCTCTCGTTATTGTCTAAGAGCAATTCTAAGAATTTTTCAGAATCAACTAAGCATCCCAAACCCGTTCCTGTAATAATGGCTTGTGGCACTTGAATATGAGCTTCTTCTAAAGCTAAATGAGCCGTATAAATCCCCATTTTCACTCCTTTTGCCATTCTTCTAACCATAGCTGGCGCTATTAATTCTTTATAGGAGGGTTGATGGGCTTCATTCACTCCTTGTTGAATCTTTTTAAGTGATTCCACAGCGAAATTACGCGTTTGTTCCTGAATAGATATGGAAGATACGCCATTGATATAGACCTGTTTCATCTGTTACGCTTTAGTAAAAATAATCGTTGAACAATTTCCTCCAAATCCAAAAGAGTTAGACATAACCGCTTGAATGGATTTATGTAAGGTCTCTTTTTGCGGTATAAGCGTTAATTCTTCCATCGGAGTTGTATGATTCAAGTTCGCAAAAACTACATTGTGCTGTAAAGCTAAGATACTGTAAACGGCTTCTATTGCACCAGCGGCAGCTAAGGTATGGCCTGTAAACGGCTTCGTAGAACTAAATTCAGGAACTTGAGATCCAAAAATACGCTGAATAGCGCGTCCTTCAGATAAATCATTATTTGGCGTGGCTGTACCATGAGCATTGATGTAATCAATAGCTTGTTTGTCAAGCTTTGCCATCGTTAGTGCTTTTTGCATAGCTAAAAACGCACCTTCGCCATCCTCTGAAGAAGCTGTTTGATGGTACGCATCATTCGCATTGCCATAGCCTGCAACGACACCTAAAATCGCTTGATTTCGCGCAAGTGCTATATCTTCTCGCTCCAAAACAAGATAAGCCGCTGCTTCGCCTAAGTTTAATCCTTTTCTATTTTGATCAAAAGGCGTGTTATCCGTATCTGATAAAATCATCAGGGTATTAAAACCATTGACGGTAAACTTTGCTAATGCATCTGTACCCCCAACGATTACGCGGTCTAATTTTCCAGCTTTTATCATGCGGCATCCTATCATCAGCGCATTAGCTGCAGAAGAACAAGCCGTACTAATTGTGGAAACATAGCCTTGTAACCCCAAGTAATCTGCTATTTTCTCTGTTGAATCTCCTGCTTCTTGACTGGATACGTATTTTCGAACGCTAGAGTCGGTTTGAAAGGATTGATAATACTTTTCAATATAATCCATTCCACCCACCGAAGTAGAAGATATTAATCCTGTGCGAACAGCATTAATATCTTGTATATCAGCTTGCTCTACTGCCTGTTTTGCAGCATAAACACCTAATAAAGCCGTTCTCGTATAGTTATTGTCTTCGGGTAGATTTAATTGTTTG
>JASLHL010000120.1 GCA_030152225.1 Flavobacterium sp.
CCTATTGATCAATTGATACAAGAGGTTCTTTATTCGTTCAAAAATCAAATGTCGATGAAAGGAATTGCTGTAAAATTTTATTGTGAAACACCGAATCTCAAAGTGTGGTTTGACCATGTTCAGTTAGGAAAGGTCTTTTATAATCTAATAGGTAATGCAGTCAAGTATGTACCTAATAATGGTACCATTCAAATCCAAGTAAAGACAAGAACTACCGCTGACGAGGCTAAAAAAGAAGTCCTTCATATTGAGATCCAAGACAATGGGATAGGTATTCCTGAAGATGAAATTCAAACTGTTTTTGAACTTTTCTATCAAGCCGATAAACAAACAACAGCTAAGAAGTCCCTTGGTTCTGGTGTTGGACTCGCTTTAGCCAAAGAAATCGTTCTTCTGCATCATGGGAACGTTCAAGTTGAAAGTCATTATAATCCACAATATATCGATTCCTATACGGTTTTTAAAATTGATTTACCGCTCGGAAATACACATTTCTCTACATCGGAGCTGAATGATAAAGCTGCGGTAGACTTTTCTTTAATACCTCAGCAACAACTGGATCATACCGCATTAGTATTGGAAAATATACCTAGTCTAGAAGTATCTCCTTTATTAGAGGATCAAGAGATCAATACTATACTTATAGTCGATGACAATGAAGCGATTCGTAATTTCTTGTACCAAGGACTATCTAAAAGCTATAAAGTCGTTGTAGCAGGCGATGGTGAACAGGCATTGATGTTTATTCAACAACAGCTCCCAGATATGATTATTTCAGATATAATGATGCCTATTATGGACGGTGTAGCGTTGCTACGCAAAGTTAAAGAAGACCCGGTGTCATCACACATCCCTGTCCTTTTATTGACAGCGCTTTCATCCGATCAAGATATGCACGACGGAATGTATGCTGGAGCAGATGATTACCTTGTCAAACCAATCAACTTAGAGTTGTTGGCTTTGAAGGTTCAAAATATCTTTTATACTCGCAAAAGTCTGCGTAGAAGTTTTATTCAAGAGTTAGTGCTTAAGGATGGAGGAGCGAATGAAGAATTAAAGGGACAAGACTATATATTTATGAAAAAAGTAGTCGAATTTGTAGAGCTGAATTTGGCTGAAAGTGAGTTAAACGTCGTCCGTCTATCAGCAGAAGTAGGAATGAGTCGGCCTGTTGTATATCGCAAGATAAAACAAATAACAGGTCTTAGTGTTATTGAATTAATTAATTTGGTACGTATGCGTCATGCTGTATTGTTACTTAATAAAGGAGATTTACTAGTTTCTGAAATAGCATATCAATTAGGTTATAGCGATCCAAAATATTTTAGCAAAACATTCAAAGCATCATTTGGTGTGAGTCCGAGTCAATTTGCTGGGCTTGATGAAGTCACTAAAGTAGAGCTCATGCATAGTAATAGTTTTTTTAAGCTATTGAAATATGTCAAGGAAGAGGTTGTATAGCAATCCCTAGACTATAAAAATAGATATCCTTCAAAAAATGGAGTATTCCTCATTTTTGATTAGTATATAATCTATTTAGTTTGCTTTAACTGTTGATAATATGGAAAGCATTAAATCTTGGATAACGAGATTTCTTAAATATAAATTTTCAGAAATCAAGATATTAAATATAATTGAGGTAATAGTTCGAAAGATATAAAAATATTTACGCATAATCTTTTGAAATTCAAAACTTCTTATTATCTTTGCACCTCGTTTAGTTAGGTAAATTAAGTTTTATTTAATCAAATGAGTGAATGTTACAGTATTGCTTCCAACTTACTAACAAACATTTAACAAAACAAAAACACAAGCAAAATGGCAAAAGAAGTCAGTGCGTTAGTAAAATTACAAGTTAAGGGCGGTGCAGCAAATCCATCTCCTCCAGTAGGACCTGCTTTAGGTGCTAAGGGTGTGAATATTATGGATTTCTGTAAACAGTTCAATGCTCGTACGCAAGACAAACCAGGACAAGTGTTGCCTGTTGTTATTACTGTTTATGCTGATAAATCATTTGATTTTATCATTAAGACTCCTCCAGTTGCAGTTCAGTTAAAAGATGCTGCTAAATTGAAAAGTGGGTCAGGCGAACCAAATCGTAAAAAAGTTGCTGCTATTACATGGGAGCAAGTGGAGACGATCGCTAAAGATAAAATGCCTGATTTAAATGCATTTACTGTAGAATCGGCAATGAGAATGGTAGCTGGTACAGCGCGTAGTATGGGTATCACTGTTTCAGGTGACGCTCCTTGGAAAAATTAATTAACGAAATCAGTTTAAGAAAGTGGCTAGATTAACAAAAAATCAAAAAGCGGCACTATCCAAAATTGAAGCTGGTAAAGCGTACACTTTAGCGGATGCTGCGGCATTAGTTAAAGAGATCACTACAACTAAATTTGATGCTTCTGTGGATATCGACGTTCGTTTGGGCGTAGATCCTCGTAAGGCAAATCAAATGGTTCGTGGCATTGCGACGTTACCTCATGGGACAGGTAAGACTGTGCGAGTTTTGGCTTTGGTTACTCCTGATAAGGAAGAAGAAGCGAAAGCGGCAGGTGCAGATTACGTAGGTCTTGATGAGTACATCAGCAAGATAGAAGGTGGATGGACTGACATTGATATCATTATTACTATGCCTTCGGTTATGGCTAAAGTAGGTAAATTGGGCCGTATTTTGGGTCCAAGAAACTTAATGCCTAACCCTAAGACTGGTACAGTAACTACCGAAGTAG
>JASLHL010000131.1 GCA_030152225.1 Flavobacterium sp.
TGAACAAAATCAAATTGAAAATATTTTCAAAGAATTTAGTCAGGCTAATGCAGGTATTGAAAAGCGTTTCGGAGGAACGGGGCTAGGATTAAATATTTCTAAACGCCTCATCAATCTATTGGGTGGTGATATTCGCGTAGAAAGCATCTTAGGAGAAGGCTCTATCTTTACCATTACTTTACCCCTTGAAAAAGCAGATGTACAAACCAATACCTATATATCTGCAAACCAAATTAAGGAGCAATTTACCATCTTAGCTCAAAATAAAATTCTCGTTGTAGATGACGATAAAATTCAGCTGCAATTGATGGAGGAACTACTTGCCCCTATTTTCAAAAAAATTGATATGCTCAACGATTCTTCTGAAATTGAAAGCACACTCGATCAGGAGCAATATGATATTATTCTCAGTGATATTCAAATGCCCAAAATGGATGGATTTGAAATGATTCACTTGTTAAAAAACAACAAAAAATACAAGCAAATTCCCGTTGTTGCCCTATCGGGTAAACGCGACCTTACAGTAGAAGACTTTACCCAAGCTGGCTTTGCCTCAGCACATCAAAAGCCGATTCAACTGCAAGAATTGCTAATTCTCATTACACAGCTCTTACACCCTACTTATAAACTTGAATTGACAACTAAAAATGACGCAGCTGTTTTTACAGAGAAACCAGAACAACTGTATGACATTAATCAAATTAAACAATTCATCGGAGAGGATAGTGCAGCCTTGAGAAAATTCGTGGTCATTTTTGTAGATAGTACCCAAGAAAACATCCTGGATCTTAGCTATGCTACAGATGACTTTGACTATCAAACCGTTAGCAATATCGCACACAAAATGCTACCGATGTTTAAACAATTGCAAATTAATCACCTCGTTCCTGCACTAGAACAATTAGAAGATCAAACCATCGAGTTTCAATCCAAAGAGGATCTTACACAGCATATTCAAATCCTCGCTGAACAAATACAAGAAATTGTTTCAGATCTACAAAAGAAGTATTTAGGATGATGCGTGATGCGGTTCGTTCGTCGTGCGGTTTGTTCTTTGCGCGGTTCGTTCGTCGCGCGATTTGTATGGATTGTATGGTTTGTATGAAAACTAAACTGTAAACTGGTTAACCGTAAACGGTTAACAATAAAAAAAGGCGATGAAAAAATTTCATCGCCTTTTTTTATTATTTAATACTTGGAACGTCAACTAGTTCATTTGTTTCTGCTTGATAATCTACTGTATCAAATTCGAATCCGAACAAATTAAAGAAATCCCTTCTATACCCTTCTAAGTCTGAAATTTCATTGATATTATCGGAGTTGATTTCCTCCCATAATTTCGCTACTTCTGCTTGAACGTCTTCTCTCATTTCCCAGTCATCAACGCGGATACGTCCTTCTTGATCTAGGGCAACCGCTTGATTAGCATACAAGCGATCGTTAAATAAGCGATACATTTGCTCGATACAGCCTTCGTGGATATTTTTTTCTTTCATCACTTTGTACAAAAGCGAGATATACAAAGGCACTACAGGAATTGCAGAACTTGACTGCGTTACTAATGCTTTGTTTACTGATACGTAAGAAACTCCGTTCAAATCAGCAACTAGGTTATTAATAGTTGGCACAGTTGCTTCTAAATCATTTTTCGCCATTCCGATTGTACCATTTCGGTAAATAGGATAGGTCAATTCAGGTCCGATATACGAGTAGGCTACTGTTTTTACACCATCGGCTAAAACACCTGCTGCCTTTAGGTCTTCAATCCAAAACTTCCAATCTTCACCTCCCATTACAGCGACTGTATTATCGATATCGCTTTGTTCCGTTACAGGATCGATTGTAATAGTAGACACAACACCTGTATGGAAATCTACCGTTTTATTTGAAAAAGGCTCGTTGATTGGTTTTAATACTGAAGCATACGCTACACCCGTTTTAGGATGTGTACGTCTTGGTGATGCTAAGCTATACACAACTAGGTCAACTTGACCTAAATCTTGTTTAATTAGCGCTATGGTTTGTTTTTTAATTTCATCAGAATACGCATCTCCATTGATGCTTTTTGCATATAAACCAGCTTTTGCCGCTTCTTGCTCAAATGCTGCTGAATTATACCAACCTGCAGTTGCTGGACGACCTTCTGTTGCTGACTTTTCAAAGAATACTCCTATAGTAGCTGCATCAGAACCAAAAGCTGCAGAAATACGCGATGCCAATCCGAAACCTGTAGAAGCACCTATAACAAGTACTTTTTTCGGTCCATTCGCTATTTTGCCTTTAGATTTAACATATGCAATTTGTTGTTTAACATGCGCTGCACATCCTTCTGGATGAGAAGTTAAGCAGATAAATCCACGAGTTCTAGGTTGTATAATCATTATTTCTATTTTTTACTTTACTACGCTTGTATGTTATTTTTCTTTATTCATTGAAAGCTTCAATGCTTATACAAATATAAACAACTCTTTTTATATGCAAATGAAATAGTGATCAGAAATAAGTAATCCGAAGTGAGAACAAAAGAAATGAAAAAAAAATGAGCAAATAGCAAGAAGTAAAAAACACTTCTAGACTACTTACCCATCCACTGCAACTTGTTTATCTGTTTTCAAGGATATTCGTTATATATTCGGAAGGAGATACTCCTTCGTATTTCTTAAACGCGCGAAAGAAAGAGGTTCGAGAATTAAATCCGCATTCATCACCTAATTCGGACACCGATATATCAAAATCTTTTTTCTCTAATAACTCCTTTGCATGTTCGACACGCAATTTATTGATGTAAGCATTGAAATTCATCCCATAAGTTGTGGAGAAAAACTGAGACAAATGATGCTTAGCAATTTTACTTTCTTGTTCAAGATCATCCAAAGCAAAATTAACCTTTAAGAACGATTGTTTATCGTGAACAATTTGTTCTACCTTCACTTTATAAGCATGTAAAACCTCTTCAGCTAATTTTGATTTCTCGTATTTTAAAAGCGCTTGTTGTTCTTCTGCTGTTTTTCCTTCTTCAGCCGAAGTAATAGAAACCATTTTTACGTATTTCAATCGCGCGATATAGTAATTAAATATAACAACAGAGAAACACAATAAAGCTAAATAGGTAACTGAAAGGTCATAATAGAGAATATTATCGTAAAATACAATTCCTAATGACACCAACGCCATGAAGATCATAATCCACATCACACGCAAGATTAATAGGCGAATATTGCTATTCAACACTAGCTTGTTAATCTTAAAGTACCCTGTAAAAGCATAGCCGACATATTGGAATACTTCAATAAAGTAAAGGACCAATAAGTAGCGATACGCCTCAACTGAATTTATATCCAACTCTTGGCTTAGCAAGAAAATATAAAATCCCAACAGTACTAGCGTAGGAATAAAGTGCAACACAAAGGAATAGCGCTTCGTATGCTGCTCTACTTTGTGAACTTCATCCGATAATAAGACAAGACAAAAATAAAATGTAGGTGCATAGACCGTATTAAGGGGCAATCCAAGATGGATTAACCGATACTCTGGCCATAACAATCGGCTACACAACGTAATAACTAGATGTAAAACAAAAAACAAAAGAAATACATTGAGTAATTGCTGTGTTCTAGTTGTAGTAGTCAGTTTATTATTAATAATAAACGAAATACTGCCAAAAATAATAGCTGCTGTTAATACGACTAAGTTAAAATAAAACTCCATAACCGCCCATTAAACGATTTGATTGCGATATACAGAAGGGGTTTTACCTACAAAAAGCTTAAAGTATTTATTAAACGTGGATTTTGAACTAAAACCACATTCTTCCACAATAGCTTCTATGGTCAAATTATTTCGCACTTGCAATAATTCTTTTGCATGTAAAATTCTATATTGCGCTACCATATGATAAAAAGAAGAATTCAATTGATGGTTAATCACAGTAGATACTTCTTGTTTATTCAAATTTACTGCATCTGCTAGATCTTCCAATGAAAACGAATTCGCTAAAAAGTCATCACTTGTTTCGAAAAACTCAATAATTACTCTTTCTTTATCTTCAAATTTCGTGTGCAGCGCATGAGTATCCATTTTCGTTACAACAAATTCAGTTCCTTGATTAAGCAATACTTTGTTTCCTTCTTGGTAGTTGAACAAGCTAAATAAGCTAAACAACAACAGCGATACAGCTAATCCTGTTTGGAAAAAGACATATTCTACGCCAAAATCAGCAAAGCTATAAGTCACAACAAAGAAAATTGCTCTTACAATTAAACCTGCGATAAGGAAGTTACAGAAAAAACCAATAAATCCTAATACACTTTGATTCGAATTAGAAGGTTGGATCGACTTCATTTCTTTGTACAACAACATTAAGTAGGTCAATACATAAGCAAAAACAAGCGAACCTATTAATTTGAATGCAAACAGGCTCGGTAATAGAATGATCAAAACGGCAAGACTGTAATGGAAGAAAAATTCTCCGACAGAAGGCTCGGCTTTATTTGCTGTTTTTCTTGTAAAGAAATACAATAATGGAATAGCCAAATGACTAAAATTGAGATTCACGCCTAAGCCAATTACTATAAGCTGAATCAGAGAGATAGCTAAAACGCTTTTAACGATGCTCTCGAAGTTAAAATGGCCTCTTAAAAAACCATCAAATGTTTTAATTAGTTTCATAATGTTAGTGGTGATGATGTATTAATATAATACCTCTACCCTCACATATTGCGTCGTGACTATACTGCATAGCTATATAGCACGATTCTCTATTAAGTGGGGACTTAAGATAATAGATGTTCGCCTATTACTACTTTTTTTACTTTCGTTTAAAGCGTGACAAAATTATTATTTATTTTTTAGATTAACATATTATTTAACACTACAAAATGAGATTTACACATTATACATCTAATCGCATTTAACTTTTTATTATACTTAATTTCTCAAGTAAAAATACCCAAAGTCAGCAAGCATTTTCACGTAATAACATTTATTACTCTATTAATTTATATCCATTTAATACAATAAACACAACCTTTTCCTGAATTAATTGCTTTATTCCCTCCTGCATTCTCCTCTTCGACTTTGTTTTTTTACGCAGTAGAAGCTTTAACTTACTTGTGAACTATAAATGCATACAATAATCTCATTCTGTATATATCTAAGACCACCAACCCTGTAAAAGGTCACATTTTTTTTACTCTTTTATCTTATTTACCCAAAAAAACACAGATCAATCACTACAAAAAATCATAAATAACATTCAAAACACATCATTAAAAACAAAAAATAAATTTTTACTACACGCAATACGTTAAATTCAATGCAATATTCATAAATCAACTTTTTATTTAAAATCGAATCAAAAAGCGATTTTATTTCTAACATAATAACCTACTAGGCTTATAATTCTCAAAACGAGAGTATATCACTAAAAAATAAGAATGAAAAGGGCGAATAGACAATTATAAAAAAAGCCCTAAATACATTTGTATTTAGGGCTTTTTTTATTTCGAGCACTAGTTTTATTCAGACGCTTCTGCTGCTTCCACTACTTCTTCTTTTGTATCATCTTGACTCAACACTTTTAAAGGATCGTAACTTTTAACTTCCCAAGTAGGATCTGTTAAGTCCACATAAAAGTAATTAACGTTGTCATTTTTATCAAAAGCTCCATTCTTATTGATGTCTTCAATTGTTCTAAAATACAATCTATTTTGTGCATCAATGACCGTCCAATCTAATAGTTCCTGTAAATAAGGACTTAATTTTTTAAAATCCCTTCCACTGCCTTTACTTATATAAAGCGTTTTGATATCATTTGAATCAATCTTACCATCGCGATTGGTATCTGCATCAAACACATTATAAACCAAAATATTTCGCTTTAGTTTTTCGGCTATGGTATTCAAGTACACCACAGACTGAATCTGAATGGTCTTTGTGGTCAGTGGTTTGATATCCAAAGAATCTTTATGTTGAAACATTAGATTTTCTAAATACCCTGTAATTTCAAAAGGGACGAAATTGGAAACCGTATAGGAGAATTGACTCACCTTACTTGTACCGTATTTACTAGGGCTAGAATAAACCCTAACCTCTCCAACAGGGTGAATTAAATAGGGTGAATTACCGACAACCAAAGGCAAATCAGCAATTCTGATATCTTCTGTTTTTTCTTTTACTACTTCTTGTTCCGTAGTTTTTGCTTCATCTTTATAAATTACTTTGGGTTTCTCCTCTTGCCCTTTACAAGAAAAAAACAACACAACGGAAAAAGCACTTACGATTAAACCTAATTTTGTTTTCATTCTTTTCACTATTGATGATTCAAAGATACGTTTTTTACAAATGCACGACTAAAAAATTAAAACGTTAGCGTTATTTTCATATTAAACGTTCGATTGGTCATATAATTGGGAATAGCAAACTCTTTACTGCTATTCAAATCGCGAATCCACGTATTGGTAATTGCGTTTGCCACGTTGAATACATTGTAGATTTCTACTCCTAGTTGCAATTGTTCAATACCTTGAAGCCAACGCGTATTTTGTCCTACTTTTTCATCTTTGAATACGTAATTAAATCCAATATCGGCCCGTTTATAATCGCGTAATCTTCCTCTATATAAGTAAGGATCAACATAAGAAGGCGAACCTCCTGGCAGTCCTGTATTATAGACTGCATTGAGATACAACCTCAAATTGGGTATTGAAGGCATATAATCTTGAAACAGCAAGCCAAATTTTAATCGTTGATCTGTTGGTCGCGCGATATAGCCTTTGTCTTGGTAATTTTCTTCTGTTTTCATGAATCCTACGCTAATCCAAGATTCAGTACCGCCAATAAACTCTCCATATAAACGAACATCTGCACCATAGACGTAAGCTTTAGCGTCGTTATTTGCCACATAACGCAAGCGTACATTGTCTAACGTATAGACATTTACATCGTGCAAGTCTTTGTAATAGACTTCAGTTTGCATGCGGAAATTTTTATTCCACATAGTAAATCCATACTGATGACCTAATACGGCCACCCATGCTTTTTGTGCGTTTAAGTTGGGATTTAATTTCCCATCAAACCCGCGATATTCTCGATACGATGGTGGTTGTTGATACAGACCAAAAGCCAAACTAAAGAGCATGTCTTTTTGCCAGCCTTGTGGTTCTAATGCGATTTGCATTCTTGGACTTACTGCTATTTTCGC
>JASLHL010000143.1 GCA_030152225.1 Flavobacterium sp.
AAAGGAATTTTCAATACCTACCAAAAGAGAAATTTGAGATATTCTCAAATCGTTCCAATCAGTATGTTTGAAGAGAAAAACTCAGGATCAAACCTACCAGCACAAATTGATATTTACGCGACACAAGGGCAAAAATACGAGTTTTTGTTTTTGGCAAAAGGAGGAGGTTCTGCAAACAAAACGTTTTTGTACCAAAAGACCAAATCCCTATTGAACGACAAAAACTTGACGGAATTTATCAAAGATAAAATCATGGATTTGGGTACTGCTGCTTGTCCTCCGTATCACTTAGCGTTAGTGATTGGTGGTACATCTGCTGAGGCCAACCTAGCTGCAGTGAAAAAAGCATCCGCAGGATACTACGATAACCTACCAACCTCTGGAAATATGGGCGGTCAAGCGTTCCGCGATTTAGAGTGGGAGAAAAAATTACAGCTAATCTGTCAAGAATCACATATTGGAGCACAATTCGGTGGAAAGTATTTCACCCATGACGTTCGCGTTATCCGTTTACCACGTCACGCAGCTTCTTGTCCTGTAGGATTAGGGGTTTCGTGTTCGGCTGACCGTAACATCAAAGCTAAAATTACCGCAGAAGGATTGTTCATCGAACAATTAGAAGAAAATCCAGCGCGATTACTCCCTGCAGTTGCTCCACATTTAGAAGAGCCTGTGATTATCGATTTAGATAAACCAATGCAAGAACAATTGGCAGAGTTGACCAAACACCCTATCAAAACACGTGTGATGTTGAATGGAACGGTAATCGTAGCCCGTGATATCGCTCATGCGAAGATTCAAGAGATGTTAGACAACGGCCAAGAGATGCCAGAATATTTCAAAAATCACCCAATCTACTACGCTGGACCAGCAAAAACACCAGAGGGAATGCCCTCAGGAAGTTTCGGCCCAACTACTGCAGGACGCATGGACCCCTATGTGGATCCGTTCCAAGCCGTAGGTGGAAGTATGATTATGTTAGCCAAAGGAAATCGCTCCCAAGCCGTAACTGATGCGTGTAAAAAACACGGAGGATTCTATTTAGGATCAATCGGTGGACCAGCGGCTATTCTCGCCAAAGAAAATATCTTGAGCGTTGAGGTCGTAGATTTTCCAGAATTGGGAATGGAAGCGGTGCGCAAAATTGTGGTAAAAGATTTTCCTGCCTTTATTATCACCGATGATAAAGGAAACGATTTCTTCCAAAATTTGTAAACCAAAATTTGTAAAATAGACAAGAACTCAATACGATGAAAAAGCTGTCTTACTTCGGTAAGGCAGTTTTTTTTGTTTTAAAAAGCTGTTAATAAAAAGGATAGAAACTGCTTTTGCCTTTTTTAATTTGTAACTTAATAGAAATTAAAAAAGTAAAGTATGAAAATGTTAGAAAATAAAGTAGCTATTGTAACAGGAGGCGCTTCAGGAATTGGAAAAGCCGTTGTTGAACTTTTCGTTAAAGAAGGAGCCAAAGTCATTATTGCAGATTTGAATGTGGAGCTAGGAACAAAATTGGCTGATCAATTAGGAGATGCCGCTCATTTTGTCCAGTCCAATGCTTCCCTTCCCGCAGATAATGAAGCTTTAGTGAAACAAACTATTGAGCATTTTGGAAAATTAGATATTGCCGTTAATAATGCTGGAATTGGTGGAGCTAGTGCACCAACAGGAGAATACGCTATTGAAGAATGGCAAAAAGTAATTTCCATTAATCTTGATGGAGTCTTTTACGGCATGCGCTATCAAATTCCTGCCATGTTGAACCATGGAGGTGGAAGCATCATCAATATTGCATCTATTTTAGGACAAGTAGGATTTGCAGGATCACCAGCTTATGTAGCGGCCAAACACGGAGTGGTTGGATTAACAAAAACGGCTGCTTGGGATTATGGAACCAAGGGAATTCGAATCAATGCTGTCGGACCAGGGTTTATTGAAACGCCACTCTTGTCGAGTATGGATCCCCAAGTCAAACACTTCTTAGAAAGCCAACACGCCATGCAGCGTCTGGGAACATCAGAAGAAGTTGCCGAACTCATCCTCTGGTTGGCTTCGGATAAAGCGTCTTTTGCAACTGGAGGATATTATCCTATTGAAGGAGGATACCTCGCAAAATAAATAAAAAAAAGAGGCTGTCTCCATCGAGATAGCCTTTTTTATTTAGGTGCTGGACGGTTTCTCTTTGGGATTTTAATCTATACACGGTATAGGTATGACCATGATTCATCTATGATGCCTCTATAGTATGTCTATTAGAAACCGCTATTTTAATAGAGTCACTATGGACTCATAATGGACGTACCACAAACAAAATACAAAGAAGACACCTACTTAATCCGTCTTTTTCTTTGTACTTGCTCGCTTACTCGCTGTTGAATATTCGAGCATTAGTATGGAATCGAATACGATAAGGCAAAGAATAAATACGCTGTTCTCAAGACTCTTTTTTGTTAACTAAATTGGACCGTTAATTATTCAAGTAAAAAAAGTAAATTTGCAGCATGCAAGTAGAGAAAAAAGACATACGTAGTTTATCGAAAGAACAATTGAGAGATTTTTTTGTTTCTCAAGGAGATAAACCATTTAGAGGTAATCAGGTGTACGAGTGGTTGTGGAGTAAAGGTGCCCATTCTTTTGAGGATATGAGCAATCTTGCTAAAACGACCCGTCAAATGTTGGAAGATCACTTTGTGATTAATCACATCCGCGTGGATAATATGCAAATTAGCTCCGATGGAACCATTAAAAATGGCGTAAAATTGCACGATGGACTAATTGTGGAGTCTGTTTTAATTCCCACTGAAAGCCGTACTACTGCTTGTGTATCTTCTCAAGTGGGATGTAGTTTGGATTGTGAGTTTTGTGCAACAGCACGATTAAAACGCATGCGAAATCTAAATCCCGATGAGATTTATGATCAAGTCTTGACGATTGATCAACAAAGCCGTCAAAATCACGGACGCCCGCTTTCGAATATTGTATTCATGGGAATGGGTGAACCTTTGATGAACTATAACAACGTGCAAGCAGCTATTGATAAAATTACGTCGGATGAAGGATTGGGGATGTCGCCCAAACGCATTACAGTGTCTACTTCTGGAATTCCAAAAATGATTCGAAAGCTGGCAGACGATCAGGTGAAATTCAAATTAGCTGTTTCGTTGCACTCAGCCATAGAAGAAACGCGTAATCGAATTATGCCATTTTCTAAAAGTTTCCCTTTGACAGACCTGCGTGATGCCTTACAATATTGGTATAGTAAAACAAAAAGTAGAATTACCTTTGAGTACGTGGTATGGAAGGGAATCAATGACGACAAGGCTTCTATTGATGCTTTGGTTAAATTTTGTAAACAAATGCCAAGTAAGGTCAATCTAATTGAATACAATCCCATTGACGATGGAGAGTTTCAACAAGCAGACTCACAAGCCATAAACAATTATATTAAAGCATTGGAAAGTAATGATATTACCGTGGTGGTAAGACGAAGCCGTGGAAAAGATATCGATGCAGCTTGTGGACAATTAGCGAATAAATCGTAAGAACAACGACCAAAAGGACGATTACGTCCTTTTTATTTTTCAGATATTTATTTGAATTGTATACTATGACATAAAAAGTCATAAATTTGGTTATAATGAATATTGTACAGCAAATACAGGAACCAATTAAGGTTGAAATGGAACTCTTTGAAAAGAAGTTCCACAAATCGATGGCGACCAAAGTTGCCTTATTAAACAGAATCACCTACTATATCGTAAACCGAAAAGGAAAACAAATGCGACCGATGTTTGTTTTTTTAGTCGCCAATATGGTGCAGGAAGGCGGCGTGAATGAACGTACCTATAGAGGAGCTTCTGTGATTGAATTAATTCATACCGCAACACTCGTACATGATGATGTGGTAGACGACAGTAATAAACGCCGCGGTTTCTTTTCTTTAAATGCCTTGTGGAAAAACAAAATTGCCGTTCTAGTTGGTGATTACCTTCTTTCTAAAGGTTTACTTCTCTCGATTGACAATGGAGATTTTGATTTGTTGCGCATTATTTCAGTGGCTGTACGTGAAATGAGCGAAGGCGAACTACTGCAAATCGAGAAAGCTCGTCGTTTGGACATTACAGAAGATATTTACTACGAGATTATCCGTCAAAAAACAGCAACGCTTATCGCTGCTTGTTGTGCATTAGGTGCTGCCTCTGTACAACCTGATGATGCCGAACTGATTGAAAAAATGCGAAAATTTGGTGAGGTGATTGGTATGGCCTTTCAAATCAAAGATGACTTGTTTGATTATACGGATGGTCCAATAGGCAAACCAACAGGGATTGATATCAAAGAGCAAAAAATGACCCTGCCTTTAATTTATGCACTCAATACGGCATCGAAAGATAAACGCAAGTGGTTAATTAATTCGGTGAAAAATCACAACGAAGATAAACGCAGAGTAAAAGAAGTCATTGACTATGTGAAAGAAGCAGGTGGGTTGACCTATGCCACGCAAAAAATGATCGCTTATCAAGAAGAGGCACTCGCTTTACTTGTCGATTTTCCCGATTCGCCCTTTAAAAAAGCACTGATTACGATGGTTAACTACGTAATTGAACGAAAAAAATAGATTTCTTTCTTTTTGTTTACAACCTTTTGTCTCTTGTTGCGTCTATACAGTAGAACAACCTTAAGACAACAAAAGATGAAAAAAGTAATCACTTCTCTTTTCTTAGCTATAGGTACCTTAACTATGGCACAAGAACAAGAAAATAAGAAACCCGATTTTGGTATATCGGCCTATCTTTTTAATGGAAATGCCCTGTTAGGACAAAAAGGACATGTCGATCAAAATAGCTTTATCCGAGATGGTGTATCGCTAGAATTTGATGTCAAGTGGAAGGGATTTGGCGTGTATACCGGTTTGGGAACCTATGAACTGCATGCCAATCGCGTGGTTGATGGACAGTCTACGTTTTTAAAAAATCAATATGTATTTATCCCATTTGGAATTACAACTACGTATCCGTTGTTTAGAAAAGCTGGGGTGGACAAATTAAATTTCCAACTCGATTTTGGTGGATATGCAGGACATTTACTTAATTCAAAAGAAAAAACAACAGATTTAACAACGATAGATAAAAATGTTGGTTGGAATTTTGGATTTATGGGAAGAATTGGTGTATCTTACAAGATGTCTAATCACTTGGAGATTAAAGGTGGACTACAAGCAATGTCCGACCTCTCTAAAATAAACACACAAAAAGTAACCAAATCAACGATGTATTTTATTTCCGTTGGTTACCGATTTTAAATCAAACCAACTCATTTTAAATTGTACAGAAAGCCCCATTTATGGGGCTTTCTTGTTTTTCTTTCGCTCTCTTCCTTACCTAAAAAGAGACGGAAAATAAAAAAAGTTTAGTTTTCATCCCAACCTTTTACTCCTCCTTGCGTCTATGTAATAGATCAACCCATAAATCGACGCCGCATGAAAGGATTAGTACTGTTTATTATAGGAATGATACAGCTAGCTGTATCTTTTGTACTTCATTTTTTAACTTAATTTAATTTAAAAACGCATTTTTGAATGTTTAAATTAGCGAAGCCAAACTAAAAATGAAATTGATACGACTATATCCTAAAAAAGTAGAGGACTACATTGATGACCTGCGACGTGAAAAGCGGACAGCCCAGCAAGAGGTATACCAATTGTTGTCAGGCAAGATGCTGAGCGTATGTAGGCAATACATTGCAGATTTACACTTCGCTGAAGATGTGATGGTCACCGCCTTTATGAAGGTATTTACGCGTATGGATCAATACGAGAATCAAGGCAGTTTTGAAGGGTGGATTAGACGCATCATGGTCAATGAGTCCATTTCTTTTTTACGAGCACAAAAGAAGTTGACGTATTTTGATGAGGATAGAAACTATCCCCTAGAAGAAGGAAGCGAAGAAGATTGTGATCTTTCAGTAGAAGCAATTCAACTTTTGATCGATCAATTACCCGAAGGGTGTAAAATGATATTCAATTTATATGTTATGGAAGGATATAAACATCAAGAGATCGCAAAAATGCTTCAAATTAAGGAAGGAACTTCCAAATCACAACTCGCACAAGCGAGAAAAATATTACAACAACAGTTAGTCAATTTAAAGAATCAAGGCATATGGAATGGCGTAAAATAGAACAGGAATGGAAAAAGAAGGTGGATGATCGAAGCATTGCTCCTTCTGCAACTGCTTGGGATAAATTAGCCCAACAGTTGGATGGCCAAGAGAAAAAGGTCAAGAAATTAGCCTATAGAAAATGGATGTCTATTGCCGCTTGTCTGCTCGTTGGAGGGCTTGGAGTAATCGTCATGATGCAGTTGGGGCCTTCCAATACAATCGAAAGTACACCCGCGTATCGTCCAGTGGAAGTACAACAGGTTGTGATGGAGGAACAACCAGCCTTAGAAGTAGAAAAGACTGCTGTTGAACAAGCCGTTCCAAAGCAATCAGTACCGATAAAGGAACCTGTGTTTGAAGAACGTCATGTACTCGTTCAACAGCTAAATCCAATAGCAGTAGAACTAAAAATACCAGAAGTATCAAATACAGAAGAAGTGGAGGCCTTGCTCAAGGAAGAACTTCAAGTACAAAAAACACCGACAAAGGTAATTGTCAATAGCGATAACCTTTTAAAGCAAGTAGAAGGTGAAATTGAAATTGAGTACAGGGATACCAAATTGATGAAAATGAGGGAATCAGCCAAAAAATTTGTAGTGGATATATCAAATAGCAAATATGAAGAACAAAATTAGAGCGATCGTACTATGTTGTGGTTTTTTTGTTGTACCAATAAGCCAGGCACAAGTGAAAGGAAAAGAACAAGACCCTAAAGCCATGGAAAACGAAGCTCTTCCTGCGTTGACGGATCGTTCTTTAAAAGACTTCGACTTTAAAATAAGTCAAATTGCCGTTGAAATTCAAAATACAA
>JASLHL010000157.1 GCA_030152225.1 Flavobacterium sp.
AAAAATCATCGTGTTTTTTTTAATAAAAATAATTCAATGTAATATTTCAAGTCCTTTTGGTAACGTACGACGACCAAAAGGACTTTTTTTTTGAGGTAAAGTGTCGTATTTAAAACAAGAAAAAATGAGTAAAAAAGTAGTAAAAGTATTGGGGTTTTCAGTGAGGGAAAGTCAATTGGCAATCAAAACAGCTAACTTTTCTTTTACCGTAAGAGACGGAAGAGAATTGGTGAGAGCAGCACAAGTAGATTCAGAAGAATTGCTCTTGGCAAAATTGGCAGGAAGTATTCACGCTGTAGGGAATTTAGTAGGATCAACGCTAAATGTAGATCTTAAATCAATCCAAATTGAGGTGAGTGGCGTGTTAAACGAAATCCAACAAAAAGAGGAGTTAAATGCAAGCGCATTTCGACAAATTGACGTGATTGTCAAACCGACATCAACAGCGTCTATCGTGGTATTGAAAGAATGGATGGATGCAGTAAAATCAGCATGCCCTGTGTTTGCTAATTTTAAACAACAAACACCGACAATTGTGACGTTGGTAAAGGAATATGATCATGTAAATGTGGCTTAGTATGACGGACTCTAATTTTTTAGTTGCGGTTTAGTGTGCTATTCTCTGCCGAATAGCGGAAAACAGCGCACTAAATCACAATTAAATAGCTTATTTTTGTTTTAGACCTATTACATTTTATTCATGTCAACACAAAAAACATTGCTTACCGTTGAGAATCTCCAAGTTAGTTTTAAGCATAACAAGGATTGGAAGGCTATTGTACAAGGCGTTTCCTTTGATCTATATGCCAATCAAATCTTGGGTATCGTTGGGGAATCAGGTTCAGGCAAGTCTGTGAGTTCGTTGGCTCTTATGCGTTTACTTCCCGCGCATCAAAGTAAAATTGAAGGAAGGATTGAATTTGAAGGGGATGATTTAACCGCATTTAGCGAGGAGGAATACCGTCAAGTTCGCGGAAATAAAATAGCCATGATTTTCCAAGAACCCATGAGTGCATTAAATCCATCGATGCGCTGTGGGTATCAAGTGGAAGAAATGTTGCGTTTGCATACGCCACTACGTGGTACTGCACTCAAGCAACGCGTCATGGCGCTATTCGAGCAAGTAAAGTTACCTGCTCCTGACGAGGTGTACCGAAAGTACCCTCATCAATTATCTGGAGGGCAAAAGCAACGGGTGGTTATTGCTATGGCAATTGCGTGTAAACCAACCTTATTAATCGCTGATGAACCTACAACCGCTTTGGATGTAACGGTTCAGAAAGACATTATACATTTACTCAAAGAACTACAGGCAGAGACACAAATGGCGATGATTTTTATTTCCCATGACTTAGGCTTGGTTTCGAGTATTGCCGATGAGGTCATGGTGATGTATCAAGGCAAAGTAGTCGAAAAAGGTGCCACAGAAGCGGTGTTCCGTCAACCCCAACAACGGTATACACAGGCGTTGATTGCCGCTCGACCTTCAAGTTCTATTCGATTAAAGCGCTTGCCTACCATCCAAGATTTTGTTGAAAATACAGTGCCAGAGCTTGTAATCACAGTTGAAGAACGTCAACAGGGCCATCGCAAATTATATGCACAACAACCGCTTTTGTCTGTGCGTGATGTAGCTAAAGATTATATATCAAGTGTAGGCCTATGGGGTAAAAAGAGTTTTCGTGCCTTGGATCAAATTAATTTTGAGGTATATGAAGGAGAAACCTTGGGATTAGTAGGAGAAAGTGGTTGTGGTAAATCTACTTTGGGCAATGCTATTTTACAGCTTGACCCCGCGTCATCAGGTGCTATTTTTTATCAAGGTGTTGATATTACGCAAGTAAAAGGCAAGGCACTTCGCGCCTTGCGAAAAGATATTCAAATTATTTTTCAAGATCCTTTTTCTTCTTTAAATCCAAAGTTAACAGTGGGACAGGCCATCATGGAACCCATGGTTGTTCACGGATTATTTGGCAACAAAAAAGAGAAAAAGCAAAAAGTGTTAGCACTTTTACAACAGGTCGGACTAGAAGCAGAAGCTTTCGATCGTTATCCTCATGAATTTTCGGGTGGACAACGTCAACGTATCGGTATTGCGCGTACCATTGCAGTACATCCCAAATTAATTATCTGTGACGAATCTGTTTCCGCTTTAGATATATCAGTCCAAGCCCAAGTATTAAATTTGCTGAATGAACTCAAACAACAGTATCAATTTACCTATATATTTATTTCACATGATTTAGCAGTAGTGAAATATATGTCGGATCAAGTATTGGTGATGAACAAAGGCAAAGTAGAAGAAATTCGCGAAGCCGATGACTTATATGCTCACCCTAAAACTCCGTATACACAAAAGTTAATTGCCTCTATCTTAGAATAAACAAAGGGTTTGCATGGAATAGCGCGTTGTTTCGATTGTTTTTGTTAATTTTACAGAATCACTTTTAGTGTTGAGCGTAAAGACCAAAGACGTGTGCTTCGTAGCGCATAAAAGAAAACAATAAAAAAACAACTAGAGTATCCCATGAAAAAAGTCACAACCTATTTCTGTCTATTTTTTCTTATTTTTTGTACAGCCTGTAGTAGCGATGATGCTTCAAAAGAATCTTATCCCAAGATAGCGGAAGAAGATAAAGCCTTGTTACCTGGGGATTGGCAATTACTAAATTATTCAAATCTTAAGGGCGATGCCGTTGATTTAAAAAAAGAGGGTATTCTAATTTATTATCAATTCGCGTCTGTTGGAATACTGGATATTCGCAATGTTTCAGGAAAACCAATTGAGTTGGCGTCTAATTCTAGGTATCTGAGTACTACGAGAACGTTGAACTATATGTACGCTAACATAGAATCAAAAGACGAAAAAGAAAAAAGAGGAGAGAAATTGTATTTTTATGACATGCGTTTAGCGTTTGATATGCAGGTGAGTCAAGATCAATTGATTATTACGGAGATTGGTGGTGAAATTTTGACATTTAAGCGATCAATCGAAGAAGATAACGTTGAATAATCTGCAATCGCAGCGGATGAAAAAGTTTACTCCCGGATTTATTTTATAAAATAAATTTCTTTAGTGTTGAGATTACAGCGCAACACAAGTGCTTCGCGGAGTATGGAAAAGAATAGTAAAAGAACAACTATAGTATACGATGAAAAATATTACAACTTATTTATGTCTATTTTTTCTTATTTTTTGCACGGCTTGTAGCAGTGATGATTCTTCAAAGAGAGCATACCCAAAGATAGCTGAAGAAGAAAAAGCCTTATTACTAGGGGATTGGCAACTACTAAGTTATTCCGATTCTCAGGGAAATTTAGTTGATTTTAAACAAAACGGTATCTTAATTTATTATTATTTTATCCCAAATGGAGTGTTACAAATCGATAATGTTTCTTCAAAATATGACAGTTTGTTGACTGGGAGAGCTAGGTATCTGATAGAAACGATTGACGTAAATTATAATTTTTGGAGAATAGAATTTAAAGAAGAGATCGAAGATCAAGGGGAAAAATTAATTTTTTTAGGGTTTATGTTTGATATACAGGCGAGCCAAGATCAATTGATTTTGACGAACACAGAGGGAGGTATCTTGACTTTTAAACGATCAAACAAGGGAGATGACATCGAATATCCTGCAATTGCACAGCATCAAAAAAGCTTGTTATATTCAAATAAATGGAAATTAGAAGCTATTTATGCTTTTAACGGAGCAACGAGATCGTTTGACCAAGAGGAAGAAGTGATTTATTATATTGGTGATACTCATGTTGTTATAAGTGAAAACGAGGTCGATATAACGGATGAGTTTGCAGCGCTACTAGAACCTAGATCGATTCCTTGTTCGTATCGCTACGATTTTGATTGGGAAAAAAGGGAAGTACTCCATGTAGAGGATTTGGGAGGATTTAGGGTGGAAATCGAAGATGAAGAGTTAACACTAACCCAAAAAGAGGGCTATCTGCTTAGATTCAGTAAGAAATAAAAAACAAAAAGGTCAAAAGCATTGCTTTTGACCTTTTTGTTTGGTGACAAAGGATGTTCTTGATAGGAACTATGGGAAGGAAAAACAGTTGAAAAGAAGGAGGTAAAAAAGTTTATTTCCTGATTTATTTGATTACTTTCGATAAATTAACTTAAAAAAATATAGAACAGTCTAAACCATGAAAAAATTATTCCCTTACTTACTTTTTTTAGGTCTTATCTTCTGTACGGGGTGCAGTAAGGAAGAGTCTTCGCCATCCTCTTATACTAAAATAACAAAGGAAGAAAAAGAGTTATTAATAGGTAACTGGCAGTTGAGCCATTATTCGAATCGTGAAGGTGTGCAGTTTGATTTGATTCAAGAGGGTATTTTGATTCATTATGTTTTTACACAACATGGCACAGTAAACATTAGCAATGTGTCATCGAGACTCCTTCAATATACAGGTACTTCGTTTAGTATGACGAAAAGTGAGACATTGAATTACTTGTTCGATTATGTCCCCCAATGGGATAAGGAAGCCCCTAAGAAAGAGCTTTTGTATTTTCGAAGCCCGTTTGATACAAGCCTTCCGCTTGATTTAGAAGTAACGCCACATCAATTGATCTTGAAACATGAAGAAGGAGATGTGTTTACATTTAGGCGTATGGATGCGGGTGAAGACTATCCTGTGGTTTCACAAGCAGATAAACTGTTAGTTGTTGGCCATTGGCAATTGAAGAGTATTAGAGCATTCAGTGGAGCGAAGCGATTTATCGAAGACAATGAACGATTGATCTATCATTTTACCTATGAAGATAAATTAGTTATTGAGAATAGATCAACAAACTTTGATGGTGTATTTGATCGTTTCCTAAAAGTAAACATTAGCGATTATGCTTATCGCTATGATTTTGCTTGGGAAAAAAGAGAAATACTCGATATAGCAGATTTAGGAGTTTATCGAGTGCAAGTAACGGATCAGGAACTTGTCTTGACGCAAACAGACGGGTATATCCTTAAATTTTTACGTGTAAACCAATAAGAAAAAAGGTCAAAAGCGCAGCTTTTGACCTTTTTGTATTTTAATAGATTTTAATAACCTTGGTATTCTACTTCGTTTTCGTCGAAAACGATACCGTTTTCTTCTAGTTCTTTTAGAATAGGAGCATATACTTCTTCCTCAATTGGCATTTGAACCCCTGGCGTGCTAATAATTCCTTTTAGAATTTTCAAAGCGGCAATAGCGAGTGGTAATCCAACGGTTTTTGCCATAGCAGTGTAGGTTTGATCATCGCCAATACAAATCATGGTAGAGTCAATTTGTTTTTTCTCTCCATTTAATTCGTAGCCAATTTTGTGGTACATAACGATCATGTCCTTGTCATCGGGAGCTAAAGTCCAGCTATCAGCCAATATTCGCTCTAGAATCTGAGCAGGCGTAGCATTTTTCAGGCCGATAATTTTATTGGGGTTGAAAAGATCTAATTCTAATAATTTTTCCCAAGCAATATCATCTTGATCGATGTTTAATGCTAAGCGCAATTTTGTTTCCACTGTATCTGATGGGTGATAGGGAAGGTATAAATTGATAAATTCGCGGTAAGACATAGTCTCAGAATGGTCTATTACATACGTATCATCTGTAATGCCCAGTTCGGCGAATAAGTTCCAAGCTCTAGAATATCCAACACGGCGAATCGTTCCTCTAAAGATCGTTTTCGCGTCATCTAAACCGTAAACACTTTGGTATTTTAAAGAATCGCGGTTGGCATAAGCCTCAAATTTTCCATATCCTTTTACGTCTAAGAATTCAGTTCTTCTAAAAACTTTGTTATAAGGGATGTATTTGTATTGTCCTTCTTGGATAAATTTCGCTGCTCCACCTTGTCCAGCTAATACCACATTACGTGGATTCCAAGTGAATTTATAGTTCCAAAGATTGGTATCTGATTCAGGAGCCATTAACCCACCACAAAAAGATTCAAAAGAAATTACTTTTCCTCCCTTTTCTTTTACTTCGTGGATAATTTTCATGGCACTCATGTGATCAATCCCTGGATCTAAGCCTACCTCATTCATGAAAACTAAATTGTTTGCTTTCACTTCTTCATCTAAAGCTGCCATAGCAGGACTGATATAAGATGCTGTGGCTAAGTGTTTTTTGAATTGTACACAATCTTTTGCCAATTCAATATGGAGAGCTGCTGGTAGCATTGAAATGACAATGTCTGATTGCTGAACCAAGGCTTGTCTTTGTTCTGTATTAAATAAATCAAACTCCTTTGCCGTAGCATTCGGATGTCCCATTGCTTTTTTCTCTGCTAGTGCTAAAGACAAGTCGCAGATGGTTAAATGAAGGTTTTCTGTCGTAGATTTTTCAAGTAAATACTTAATAAGTGAAGAGGCAGAACGGCCAGCGCCTACGATTAATATTTCTTTCATTATTTTGTTTTTGGTTGTTTTACGAGTTACGAAAGTAATGAAATATATAATCAAAGAGATAAATTATTTGCTAAAAAAAGTTTCGATACTTTGGGGGGATGCACTTGAATAAATTACAATTTACGATACAGAGGAATCGATAGTAAGGCGTTTAGAAGCAAGGGGTGTACATTTATTTTTCTAAAATCTTCTGCGTTATGTAGTGGATAATTTGTATCTTCGAGGGAAAAATAAATGGGACGAAAAATTATTATAACTGCAACATTATTAGGTGCTTTAGGTATTATTCTAGGTGCTTTTGGAGCACATGGATTGAAAAAGATTGTCAGCGAATCCGCGGTTGCTTCTTATGAAGTAGGCGTGCGTTATCAAATGTATCACGTCTTTTTCCTCTTGTTTGTTGGGCTTTCTACGTTCTTTTCTGATGTGGTGAAAAAGAGAATCTTTACGTTAACTTTGATTGGTGTATTGTTGTTTTCAGGATCAATTTACCTGTTAACCTTCAATGGTTTATCGGGATTTAACGTCAAGTTTTTAGGGCCAGTAACTCCTATTGGGGGTGTTTTTATGATTGCTGCGTGGATTTACGCTGCAATTCAGACCATTAAAACAGGAAAAAGTACGAAAAACTAGTTTTGTGTATCGTTATATTAAATTTATTTCTAAGTTTGCATATTAATTAAAAAGACAACATAACATAATGAAAATGGCTAATACGCAATCAATTTCACTTGAAAAATATGGTATTAAAGATGTTGTAGA
>JASLHL010000169.1 GCA_030152225.1 Flavobacterium sp.
TGTCCCAATCGCCAAGTTGGGTATAAAAATAAACCAGGTCAAAATACATATTGAGTATATACACATCGATTTCGTATTTCTTAGCGTAATACAAGCCTTTTTCAAAGCTCGCCAGCGCCTTTTCTGGTTGATTCATTAAGCGATATAGATCGATTTGTTTGCGATAAATCATCGGTAAATTAGCAGGATCATGAGATTCAAACACTTCTAGAGCCCTAGCAAAATAGTCCTCTGCTTGGGTATAGTGTTGCTGTTTAATTTCGAGTGTCCCCAATACGGCATAATAAAAACCTTGAGCAGAAAAAGAAACTTGTGCTATATCGGACTCTTCAATGGTTCGAAGCAGTTGATCTACCTCATCAAACTTGAGTAGGTCAAAAGCGATAAATAGTTTCTCAACCTTGATTTGTGCCTTGACTTGTTCTTTGTACTCGCTTTTCAGTCCTTCTTCTTGAGCGAACTCAAGATTAGCAACGGCCTTATCGTAAATAAACAAGCGTTTATAGGTGAGGTATTTCAAAAAATAGGCTTGATACTTCTCATACGAAGTTGCCCTTGTATCTGCTAAAACACCTTCTAACAAAACAATGGTATCTTCAAATTTCCTTTGATTATTGTACGCCGTCACTTGCTCGGTAAGCAACGTAAAATCGTAAGACTGACTGAAAAGGGGACAAGTAGTCAATAAAAATACGACTTGAACGAACAACTGTTTAACTAATTTAACATTCATGATGGTCTTGGCCTACGCAACTTTGCTAAATTATTACATTTATCTGGAGTAACCCTTAGGTTATTTCAAAAAAAAAGTACTAAACACAGCAATTATTCACAATAAACAAATTTCACTTCTTTCATCGCTCCGTCTCAGCTGTCAGTTGAAAAGAATCTCAATAAACTATTGATTGTAACTAAATTATCTAGATGTCCTACCCATTCCCCTATCGTTTCAATTTCTTAGGAAGTAAGAACTACCCAAATACTACCCGACTAAAATGGGACTTTTTTACCTGAATCGCCCATCTTTGTAGTACTGCTAACCACAGAAACGATTCCCCACTATGTTCTGTGGTTACTCCTCATACCCTGTTATGTTAAAGATGCAAACCAACGATAGTACATTCTTCATTGGGTTCGATGAAGTTTTACTCCAGGAACAGGAAACTCAATCTTTACTTACTAACGAGTAGCACGAGAGGAAGGGGAGGGTTAAAAGCCCTCCTCTTTTTCATTAGCTACACCAAAGAAAGCATTTCCCTGATTTATATAGCCTGTTCAAGTGGCGTCTTCGCTTCTTTTCAAAATTTAGTTGCACAAGGTCTAAGTAAATCAAAAAAATAAACTAAAAACGAAGCGTTTACACAAACAAATTCAAAGTATTCTAAATTTTCTCAAGTTTTTTTTTGATAATATAATATTTTCTTCAGCTACGTAAATATTCTTTAAATTAAATTGAGAAATAGCGACTTTTTTTGCTATTTTTGTAAGGCAGTTGAATAAAAAAAAGCTGCTGAACGATTTTATTTAATACAACAACAACTTTTAAAAAAACACTATAAAATGAGTTTAGAAACAAAATTTGAACTTTCTATTGAAAAAATAGAAAAGTCTAGAGTCGATTCAATTGATTTCGAGAATGTAAAATTTGGATCTATTTTCACGGATCATATGTTGGTTTGTCATTATAAAGATGGGAAATGGGGACAAGTGGAAATCAAACCTTATGGGCCGATGAGTTTTGCACCTTCAATTAATGTTTTCCACTACGGACAAGCTATTTTTGAAGGAATGAAAGCATACAAAGACAACAATGATGACGTATGGTTATTCCGTCCACGCGAGAACTGGGCTCGTTTTAATAAATCTGCTGAGCGTATGGCAATGCCACACATTGATGAAGAAAGATTTATTGACGGTTTAAAAGCACTTTTAGATTTAGATAGAGAAT
Organism: Flavobacterium sp.; assembly: GCA_030152225.1. GTDB lineage: Bacteria > Bacteroidota > Bacteroidia > Flavobacteriales > Flavobacteriaceae > Flavobacterium. Next base: position 1,949 of record JASLHL010000169.1, read on the forward strand.
GGGTAAGAAAAGGACAAGGAAACTCGTTGTACTTACGTCCATTTATGGTTGGAACACACGAAGGTGTTGTTGCTGGTCCATCTAGTGAATTTATGTTTTGTGTGATCTGTTCACCTGCACGTACTTATTACTCAGGAAAAGTAAAAGTACAAGTTGCAGAACACTACAGTCGTGCTGCAAATGGTGGTGTTGGATACACAAAATGTTCAGGAAACTACGGAGGTCAATTCTACCCTACACAATTAGCTCAACAAGAAGGATACCAACAAATAATCTGGACAGATGATGCTACACATACAAAATTAGAAGAAGCAGGAACAATGAACGTATTCTTCCGTATCGGAGATACTTTAATTACTGCTCCAACTAGCGAACGTATCTTAGATGGTGTAACAAGAAAAAGCTTGATCGACATCGCAAAAAGCAAAGGAATCAATGTAGAAGTAAGAGCAATCGTTGTTCAAGAATTATTGGATGCACATGCTAAAGGTGAACTATTGGAAATCTTTGGTGCTGGAACTGCAGTAACTATCGGACAAATTGAAGGTTTTGCTTACCAACAAAAATACTACGAATTACCAAACATAACAGATGAGAATTCTTACGCTATCCTGTTGAAAACAAACCTACAAGGTATTCAACAAAAAGCAATTGAAGATACTTTCAACTGGACAGAAAAAATATAAGTACCCTTTTCGGATACATTTTAAAAAACGGCAGCTATCCTGCCGTTTTTTTATGCCCTAAATTGAAGCTTTTTACTTATTTTTGCTAAAATCTTTATTATGTTTACAACAGGGCAAATTCAATTCGCAGCTTTCTTTATTGTTACATTTACGATTATTCTAATCATTATGTATCGTAAGGATCTTAATCTTCACCGCAAATACTACAAAAATAGATTGTGGATCTTACTTGCGTTTTTAGCCTTCATCGGTTCACTATTCATCCTAAAGAATGTTCTTAAATAATATTAAATCCTAGGTGTCTACTGCTAACTATGAAAATCCTTAAGTATTTCCTGCTTCTTGTTACTTTGCTATGCGTTTCGCTAGTGGTTTTTGTATTAACCCAAAGTGGTAATTTTAAAATCACGAAATCATTTGAACTGGATGCACCTCAGCCTATTGTATATCGATACATACAGGACTTAAACAATTGGAACGATTGGATTGAGACAGAAAATAATACCAACGGAGTATATAGCATCACCTTACCTAAAATTGGGGTATACCAAATTCGAAAAGAGTACGAAAAACCCTACGATAGTATTTCACAAGATATTCTGTATGACAATAAATTGTCCAATATCATTTGGCGTTTTAGTCCACAAGGACAAAAAACAAAAGTAGATTTTACCTTTGAAGGCTCCATTGACTTAAAGACCAAAATATTGACCTTTTTCTCTGGATCACCAGACAAAGTGGTAGGTACAGCCATAGACAATAGTATCAATGCGTTGATTGTATTCTTTATCAAACAATATAGAGAATACGACCTAACAACGTCAGGATCGGCAAAAAGAAAGACGTTCGACTATATCTATTTGAATAGTACAGCGGAGTACACCGATATGAAAACTAGTATTGAAGCCCTACATACCCAACTAATGGACTTTTGTACAGCCAATAAAATCAAAGTAGATCCAACACCGCTACTTTTATTTGACAATCATCCTCTAACTCAAAACTTAGCATTCCAATTTGGTTTCAAACTCCATGATTCTATCTTTTTAAACGAAGATGAAAAAGTAAAAATGGGAACGTTAGAGGCCAATGACTATTTTGAAAGCTCCATCACAGGCTATTATTCTCACCTGCCAAAAGCATTGAGAGAAATTCGTACTGTGGTTAGCAAATCGGAAGTTTTCACCAATAATCCTGCTCAAAAAATGTTGATTGAACTAAATCAATCGTCACTAGATAATCGCTTACCTTCAACATGGAAAACAACGGTTCTCATTCCTATTACACAAAACGAGCAACCAGTTGTGCATCAAACACAAGCGTATTCTTCTGGGTATTTCACGGAAAACGATAGTATTAAACCTCGTAAACGAATTTATACCCCACCAAAAGAAGTTATCCCTGTTGCAACTGAGCCAAAACAAGAAGAAAAACAAGAGGCAACTGTAGATACAACAACTACCAAGTAAATGAATAAAAAAAAGAGAATCGGTTAGGATTCTCTTTTTTAGTTTATCTTATTTCTGTTTATTATTCACCTGTTAGTAATGTTTTGGCATAGGCTAAATCTTCAGGTGTATCAATACCTACTCCTGTATGTTGCGTGATTGCCATTTTAATTCGCTTGCCATATTCTAAATAACGCAACTGTTCTAATTTTTCAGTAGCTTCTAGGAATTTCATCGGCCATGTGGTAAACTCCAACAGCGCTTCTCGTCTAAAAGCGTATACGCCAATATGCTGATAGTATTGCACTTTAGTTTCTTTATCTCTCGGATATGGAATAACCGAACGCGAAAAATACAAGGCCATCTGATGCTCATCAACCACCACTTTAACGTTATTCGGATTTTCAATGCGCTCCCAATCGTCAATTGGAGTCATCAAAGACGCTAAGTCAACTTGTTTTTCTTGATCGGCTTTAAAAATTTCAATTAATTTCTCTAAGTTATCTTGATTGACAAAGGGCTCATCTCCCTGTACATTGATTACAATATCGGCCTCAATCTCCGCAACTGCTTCCGCTATTCGATCACTGCCACTTTCATGTTCTTTCACACTGCGAACTACTTTACCACCACGCGATTGAATTTCATCGTAAATTAAAGGAGAATCGGTAACGACAAATACATCGTCAAACAACCCTGTTTCAACGGTAGCTTCATAGGTTCTTCGAATAATTGTTTTACCGCCTAATTCTTGCATTAATTTTGCAGGAAAACGCGTAGAGGCATAACGTGCCGGAATAACAGCAATTACTTTCATATGGTTTGTCTTATTTTTCAATCAAAGATAAGAGATTTCGATAATTTCTTCCAACAATAACACACGGATTTATCGCATTGACTCGTCCAATTGCTCCTCAAAATACTCTTCTTGAAAACCAATGAGATACAATTTACTCTTGGCGCGTGTCATGGCTGTATAGAGCCAACGCACATAATCTTGGTTGATGCCTTCAGGTAAATACGGCTGTTCAATAAAAACCGTATCCCATTGCCCACCTTGAGATTTATGACAGGTGACAGCATAAGAAAACTTAACCTGTAACGCATTAAAGTATTCGTTTTCTTTTACTTTTTGATTTTTCTTATACTTGGAAATTTCATCCTCATAATCCAATAAAACCTCTTGATACAAGCGATTACTTTCTTCGTAGGTCAATGCAGGTGATTCACTCGTCAACGTATCCAAAAGAATAACAGTATCAAAGGGAGTCATCTCGTCGTAATCAATCATGCGAATCCGTACGGAGGCAAATCGAAAACCATACAATTCAATTGTTTTATAAATCTGTAGAATTTCAATGATATCCCCATTGGCTAAAAAGTCGGTTACAGTAGAATCCTTTAACCAATAGTAGTTATTTTTGACCACCATCAATAGATCTCCTGCTGCTATTTCACTCTCTCGATCTAAAATACGCATTCGGATTTGCTGGTTGTATGCATTTGCTCGTTTATTGGAGCGAACGATAAACATGGTTTCTTCTGGTCCTGCATTGGAATAGGAAGAATAAATAGCGTCTTGGATATCGTAGCTATCTGTTAAGCGAATAATATCTTTAAATCCGTATAAATTGAACTGAAAAGTATCCATAAAATGCGAATCCAACAGCATACGCAATTCCGTTGCATTATAGAGAATACCCGAATCTTCCTCTTGACGCATTACCTCATCCAATTCAATGTGGTGAATCGGCATATGATAATGAAAGCTCAATTGATCGGTATCTAAGGCAGGACTTACTGTCATATTGATTGGAGGAAGCTGCGCCACATCTCCAATTAAAATCAACTTGCAATTTTGCCCTGTATATACGTAGTAAATTAAATCATCCAAAAGCGACCCATGCGGGTACATACTGCTATCTCCTGCTGAGCCATCGCCAATCATCGATGCTTCATCTACAATAAAAATCGTGTTTTTATGCTTATTTTGGCGCATTGTATATTGCATACCCCCACCATTTTTTAACGGTTTCGGATAATAAATATATTTGTGGATGGTAAAAGCAGGACGTTGCGCATAGCTGCTAATCACTTTAGCTGCACGCCCCGTTGGTGCAAGCATCACTGCATATTTATGGATCGAACGCAATTGATTCACAACAACGGACAACAAAGTCGTTTTTCCAGTCCCCGCATATCCTTTCAATACAAATAGTTCATCTTGCTGATCTGCCGTAATAAACTCCGCTATTTTCTGTAAGAAAATATCCTGTTTTAACGTGAGTTCATATGGAAATTGATGTCGTAATACCTTATAAAATTCAGTTCCTCTCATGCTACTTTTCTCCTAAATGCACCTAAAACACCAAAGATACTAAGCTTTTTAGCCCAAGACTAATATACTCCCTTAAAATTGTTTAAATTTGTCTCTCGTATTCGTTGTCAGAAAATTATAGCTCAACAAACTATGAAGCAAAGCTTAAACAAACTTATCATTCAGGTTTCCCTACAGAAATTTACATTTATCGTACAAGAAATAGAATCGAAACAGATTCATCATTTTGTTTCTGAAGGATTAAATCAAAATAGAACAATTGAAGATCAGTTGCATGCACTCTTTGCTAAACACGAAATTCTATCGGATTCTTTTGAGGACATCATCGTATTACACGATAGTAACCTCAATACGTTTGTACCTACAGCTATATTTGACGAAACTGCAATGGGATCCTACTTACAGTACAATACGAAAGTATTCTCGTCTGATTTCTTTGCCTTTGATGCGTTAGCCAATCAAACCATCAACAACGTTTACATCCCTTATGTGCAAATTAACAATGTCTTATTTGACAAATTGGGTGCTTTTACCTATCAAAACATCAATACTGCTTTAGTAGAACACATCATAGAACGAGCAGCAAATAGCACCGAAATTGAGGTGTATGCCTATGTGCAAAAGGATCATTTTGAATTGGTCGTCACCCAAGCAGGACAACTCCTCTTATTCAATTCTTTTCTATATGCCACTGCTCAAGATTTTATCTATTACTTGCTCTTTGTCTACGAACAACTCAAACTCGATCCAGAAAATATCCGATTGAAATTGATGAGCCGTATTGAAAAAGAGGACGCATTGTTTGAACAAGCCTATACCTACATTCGCCATGTAGATCTCTTGGAGGAAAATACAAGGATTGCTCCTTCACTCCTCCTACATTATCAAGTACCAAAACAACATTATATATTATTCCATCTATGAGAATTATTTCAGGAAAATTAAAGGGAAGAAA
>JASLHL010000239.1 GCA_030152225.1 Flavobacterium sp.
TCTAGAGTGTACTCTCTTTTTTCTTTTTACGTTTGGCTTCAATTTTAGCTAGTCTCTTAGCTTCAAACTGCTTTTCTAAGTAGAGTATTACCTCATTCGCTATATCTTTATCTGTAGCTTTCTCGATGCCTTCTAGGCCTGGTGATGAATTTACTTCTAAAACCAAAGGTCCACGATTCGATGGAATAATATCTACTCCGCATACAGTTAATCACAATTCACGGGCAGCAGCTAGTGCCGTTTCGCGTTCTTGACGTGTTAATTTGACGATTTGAGCAGAACCTCCTCTATGTAAGTTCGAACGAAATTCACCTTCTTTAGCGGTACGTTTCATAGCTCCTACCACCTTTCCATCAACTACGAATGCACGAATATCAGTTCCTTTAGATTCGCCAATATATTCTTGAATAAGAATGTTATTTCCTAAACCATAAAAGGCTTCGATTACGGAAGATGCTGCTTTTTTAGTTTCTGCTAATACCACCCCAATGCCTTGTGTTCCTTCTAAAACCTTAATAACTAATGGTGCACCTCCCACCATATTAATTAGGTCATCCACGTCAGATGTATTACGCGCGAATCCTGTTATAGGTAATCCTATTCCAGCCCCAGAAAGAATTTGCATACAACGTAATTTATCTCTGGAACGTGTAATGCCTTGACTTGGATTTGCAGAAATAACGCCCATTACTTCAAATTGGCGCACAATAGCTGAACCATAGAAGGTTACGGAAGCCCCAATTCGTGGAATAATAGCATCTATGTTTGCGATGTCTTGGCCTTTGTAATGTATGCTCGGTTTTCCTTGTTGGATACCGACATAGCATTTACTATGATCAATGACGACACATTCATGACCACGTTTCTCAGCTGCCTCTACCAGTCTGCGGGTAGAGTATAGGCTTTTTACTGTTGATAGTACAGCTATTTTCACTTTGTAAGGTGTTAGTGTAAAAAATATTTTATAAAAGCAATCGGCAAAAACTTAATTTTTGATACTTGTTTTTTTAGATAAATTGGATTTAGAAACGTCCACAATAAATTTGTTGTGAATAAAATTACGTCCTAATAACATGGGGTATTGCATTTGAGAACGATCCCGGAAAGAAAGATGTATCTCAAAAGTTTCGTCAAACATTTTGACGCTAGTAGAAATGATGTAGCGGTGTTCTTCCTGTCCAAAAGAGCTTTTAATAATTTTCTCTTTTAATACGGGAAGGGTTACTGTTTTGGTGGTCATATGCTCGAAATCATCGACAATTGCACAGGTAATATAAAGTTGATTACCCTTGTGATGACTCTTGATATGCTCGCAATGTAAAACGGATGTACGTGCACCAGTGTCAATTTTAGCTTGAATATTTGTAAGACCTAATTCTGGTAAGTCTAAGGTTTCTTTCCAACCGATGGTGTGTTTTGTCCGCATGCTTATATCTTTAACAAGCTTAAGCAGTTCTGCTTAAGCTTGTGTTATACTTTTAATGATACACAAAGGTACCATATGGTGATTCAATTGTAACTTGCTTTTCCGAAGATGCCTCTACACGACCTATAATTTGCGCAGGGATATTAAAAGATTCTGATATACGTATTATATCAGCAGCGATTTCTTCTGGTACATATAATTCCATACGATGTCCCATATTAAATACCTTGTACATTTCCTTCCAATCTGTATTTGATTCTTTTTGTATTAAATCAAATAGGGGTGGAATTGGGAATAAATTATCTTTAATAACATGTACTTGATCTACGAAATGCAATACCTTTGTTTGTGCACCTCCCGAACAATGTACCATTCCATCAATTTGCTTGCGATATATATCTAGTATTTGTTTGATAACTGGAGCATAAGTACGCGTTGGTGATAAAACCAATTTTCCTGCAGTTATTTCTTCCGTTTCCGAAATCTTAACTTTTTCAGTTAACGTTTTACTTCCAGCAAAGACTAAATCAAAAGGGACAGCAGAATCATAACTTTCAGGATATTTGTCAGCAATATCTTTGTTAAAGACATCATGTCTCGCTGAAGTTAATCCATTTGATCCCATTCCTCCATTATATTCTTTTTCATAAGTCGCTTGTCCAAATGAAGCCAAACCTACAATAACATTCCCAGCCTTAATTTTATGATTGGAAATGACATCTTCACGCTTCATTCTACAAGTAACCGTACTATCCACTATTATCGTACGTACTAAGTCGCCCACATCAGCGGTTTCGCCACCTGTAGAGTAGATACCAATTCCTAATGCTCTAAGTTCTGCTAAGATCTCTTCTGTACCATTAATGATTTCTGCAATGACTTCCCCAGGAATTACATTTTTATTTCTTCCAATTGTGGAAGATAAAATGATATTATCTAAGGCACCTACACAAAGCAAATCATCTAGATTCATTATAATGGCATCTTGAGCTATACCTCTCCAAACGGATGCATCACCCGTTTCTTTCCAATACACATAGGCCAACGAAGACTTTGTCCCTGCTCCATCTGCATGCATAATGTTACAGTAGTTCTCATCAGCGCCGAGTATATCGGGAACGATTTTGCAAAAAGCTTGAGGAAAAAGCCCTTTATCAATGTTTTTAATAGCATTGTGTACATCCTCTTTTCCAGCGGATACACCTCTTTGGTTGTATTTTAAGTCAGACATCTTGCTCGCAAAAATAACTATATAAACTGATATTCGAAATCATATCGCATATTAAATCTTTGTAAAATTTACTTTATAATAGCCCAATGTATACAAAGTTGTTCTAAAGTGAATCGCGCATTAGCTGGACT
>JASLHL010000255.1 GCA_030152225.1 Flavobacterium sp.
TACCATAATTACTGCGCGATCAATGGACTGGAAAGATGAAATTGACCCGAATATTTGGGTTTTTCCAAGAGGAATAGAGCGCACAGGTGAAGTAGGGAAAGCCTCTGCCAAATGGAAGTCAAAATATGGAAGCGTTATTGTATCTGCTTTTGATATTGCGACAACTGATGGAATGAATGAAGAAGGACTTGTTGCTAATATTCTGTGGCTGGTTGAATCCCAATATCCCGATTATGATCCAAATGGAAAACAAAAGGGAATGAGTTTAGCGATCTGGGCACAGTATGTACTAGACAACTATGCAACTGTAGCTGAAGCAGTAGCGGATTTACAAAAAAATCCAGTGGCTGTAGTTACTGCAAATACACCAGGGAGAACAACCTTGGCAACGGTTCACTTAACTATGTCAGACGCTAAAGGAGATAATGCCGTATTGGAGTATATCGATGGAAAGTTGAAGATTTATCACGATCCTTCTTATACGGTAGTAACGAATTCACCAACTTATGACAAACAGTTGGCTATCCGTGATTATTGGGCATTTTTACCCGGAAATCAGGTGTTACCAGGAACGGGAAGATCAGAAGATCGCTTTGCCAGAGCGTCGTATTATGCAACGGCAGTAGATCAGAGTGATGATACCATGGTCGCTGTTGGATCAGCATTTAGTGTTATCCGCAACTGTTCTGTTCCTTATGGCGTACACATTGAAGGCTATCCTAACTTATCTTCAACCAAATGGAGAGCTGTTTCCGATCAGAAGAATTTAGTCTATTATTACGAAGATCCATTGACTCTATCACCCTTGTGGTTGGATCTAAAAACACTAGATTTTGGTGAAAAAGCCGGTGTTAGAAAATTAGATGTTTCAAAAAGACAACAGTATTTCGGTTTGTCAAATGATCATTTAGTTGCTAGTAAACCCTTCCAATTTATGGGCGTTTAATGAGAAACTACCAAAATGTATACGAAGCAATGCGTCAATCGCATTGCTTTTTTTGTATCTCGGGTGGAAACGCAGAAATAGAATAGAAATGCTTAACTTTGAGAGAGGTTAATACAAAGTACGTGATGAAAAAAATTAGATTGTTATTTTTAATGGGGGGAATGCTGTTTTTGGGAAGCTGTTCTTATAAGCATGCCTATCAGCCCATTGTGTTTTCAAAGCTGGACACAACTGAAAATTATGAAGCTTTGACCCAACGCTATGCAAATGGTGCAACGAGCCCATTTATCCCCACAGCGAAGCAACAATCCTTATATCAAGAAGCAAATGAAGGAGTAGCGATTAACCAAGTATCAAATGTTCGCGAATTAGGAGGAATTATCACACAAGATCAGCGCGTGATTAAGCCAGGACATTTCTATCGCAGTGGGCATTTAGGAAAACTAAAAAAGAAGGATTTCAAAGTGTTGGAGCATTATGGAATTTCTCAGGTAATTGATTTAAGAACAGATAGGGAAATTAAAAAACACCCAGATCGCTTACCAGCAACCGTTTCATATTACTACAATATACAAGCCTTTGAAGATTCGGAGGATATGTTTAGTAAAGCGAAAAAAGAGGTACTAAAAGGTCGAGTAACACCAGAAGAATCAAATGAAGCAGTCGAAGAGTTCTATGGGGTTTATGTGTTGGATAATCCAGAAAAAATTCGCGAGATTGTCATGCGTATTATGGATTATGATGAAGGGACTTTGTTTCACTGTTCAGCGGGGAAGGACCGTACAGGCATGATAGGTGCTATTGTTTTGAGCCTTCTAAATGTAGATCGTCAAACGATTATGGAGGAGTATTTACTTTCGAATAACGGACGTGTTGAGGATGTTACAGGTCGAATGAAATTAGCGAAATTTGGAAAATTCTTGTTTCCAAAAATTGACTATGAAGTAATTGAAAACTTCTCTTGGATTAAACCCAACTATTTAGAGGCTATGTTTACTGCTATTGAGGCTAAATATGGCACAATGGATGCATACATTCGAGATGGATTGTTAATTGATGATGAACAGCGTCAGCGGTATATTTTAAAAAATACGGATATTTTAAAGTAAATTTGTTTGTCAATCGTTGATAAAAAAACTATGGATCACTTAAAAAAAGAACATATAGCCCTTTTAGAGGCCCTTGCAAAGAATAATAATAAGCCTTGGTTTACCGATAATAAACCACAAATTGATGTGGTTTTTGCGGAAGTAAAAGCATTTTTTAAACGTGTTTATGATCAAATGGCTGTTGTAGATGAGGTAGAATTATTTCACGTACACCGCTTGTACCGCGATGTGCGTTTTTCTAAAGACAAGACTCCTTATAAAACGTATTTTGGCCTACATATTGGACGAAAAAAACCTTTGTTACGCGGAGGATATTACCTGAATATTGAACCAGGAAAGAGTTTTGTGGGCGGTGGATTCTGGGAACCCAATAAAGATGATTTATTGCGCATTCGCAAAGAAATCGCACTAGACGATTCTGAAATGCGCGAGCTGATCAACGATTCACGATTTATTCAAACCTTTGGAGGATTAGTAGGCGAGGAGCTTAAAACTGCACCTAAGGGATTTGATAAGGAACACCCTGCGATTGACTTGTTGCGAAAAAAACAGTTTTTAGTGATGCGTTCCTTTACCGATGAGGAAATTCTACAACCTAAATTTATTGCGGAAATATTGGAAACATTTGAAGCAATGAAACCCTTTTTCGATTATATGTCTGAAGTATTAACGACAGATGTCAATGGGGTGAGTTTGTATGAGTGAGTGGTGAGTGGTAAGTAGTGAGTGGTAAACAACTGTAAACTAAAATAAAAGAGCGATGGCTTCCAATCGGAAGCCATCGCTCTTTTATTTTTCATTGAAAGAAAATTCTTTTTATCTCAAGATTCACCCTTCTCTCATCACCCATCTCCAATAACGTTATTCAATAATCTTGATTTCGAACATTTTGTTCCAGTTTTTACCAGTAACAAAGAATGTGTTGGTTTTAGCATTGTACGCTATACCATTTAATACGTCTAAATCAGGGTGGCGTTCAACCATATCAAATAACTGCGAAAGATCAATAATCCCTTCCACAGATCCTGTAGTAGGATCAATAATAGCTACACCGCTTTTGCCGTAGAAATTGGCGTAAATCTTGCCATTCACCCATTCGAGTTCGTTGATATTTACCAAAATTTCGCGTTGAGCAGCCACGGTGATCTCATCCACTTTTTCGAATGTATCAGGATTTAGTTTATAAATTTTCTCAGAGCCGTCCGTCATATACAGGTAAGTACCGTCATTACACAAGCCCCAACCCTCCATTCTTTGGAAGTAAGGAATGGTTGCGATTTTCTCAAAGGTATCTGGATTGTAAACATAAGCTTCATTGTTTTTGTAAGTCAATTGATACAGCTTATTGTTTAAAATAGTACAACCTTCGCCAAAGATCTCCATGGGAAGTTCTTTGATTTTCATAACTTCTCCTGTTTTGGGATTGAGTTGACGTACACTTGATACACCTTTTGTCCCAGTTCCAATGCCTTCCCCATTTCCAGTACTTTCGAATAAGATACCTTGGTGTAGTTCTAGTCCTTGTGTATAGGCTTTGATATCATGTGGAATTGTATTGACGATCGAATAATTGATTAATTGAGGAGCAACTGAAGAAAGAATAGCAATACGAGTAGAAACATCGATGCTTTCTTTGTTGGAATAAGCGGTTCCTTTGAGGATATATTGCCCAAATTTTAGCCCTTTTAGTGGAGCAGTAAATACGTCATTGCCTTTTGATGCGCCCAAACGAAGGTCATTTAGGTAATACACAACAGAGTCGAGTTCGGTGTTTGGAGCAAGGTTTAAACTTAATTTTATAGCCTCTTTATCGTTGTAAACCTGCTTTAATTCGGATGTATTTAAAGAAATTACATTTTTTTCCAAATTATTTTTTTCAGAACAACTGAAAATGGTTAAAGATAAGGCTAAGGGTATAAGCATGTTAGGTCTTTTCATCGGTCGTTTTAATTTTATTACAATATACAAAAGTTATTATAATAGTTGGAAACACTTGGAAAAATATAAAATGGTTGTATATTTGCAACGGCAAGTCCTACACGACCAGCTCCTGCAGAATCCTCCAGGGTGGGAACGCAGCAAAGGTATGTGGTTGTAGCGGTGCGATGTAGGTAGCTTGCCATTTTTT
>JASLHL010000269.1 GCA_030152225.1 Flavobacterium sp.
GAAAAACAGAATACAATAACGATGAAGATTTTGACGGTACATGGGGGATCTGGGACGAACCTTTTTTCCAATACATGCGTCAAACGTTGAATGAGAAGAAAGGACCTTTCTTTGCAACGTTATTCACCGTTTCCTCTCACGAACCGTTTCAGGTACCTGAGCAATATAAAGGGAAATTTCCAAAGGGAAATCAGCAAATTCACCAAACGGTTGGCTATACGGATTATGCATTTAAACGCTTTTTTGAAGAAAGTAGCAAAGAGCCGTGGTTTAAAAACACCATTTTCGTTATTACAGCCGATCATACCAATCAAATTGACTACGATGAATACCGCAAAATGGTAAATCGCACGGCTGTTCCTATTTTATTCTATACCGCAGACGAACGCTATAAAGGTGTAAACAAAGAATTAGCCCAACAAATTGATATTTACCCAACGTTATTGGACATGATAGGGTATGATAAACCCTTCAGAAGCTGGGGCAGAAGCTTGTTGAATGACAGTATCGTTCAACCGTTTACTATTAATTACGGAGCCAATGAATATACCTACCAAGAAGGTAATTATATTGTGCGTTTCAACGGAAAAGAGGTAACGGGATTCTATGCGATCGATGATAAAGGCTTGGAGCATAATTTGATTCAAAACAAGAACAAAGAAATGCAAGAATTGGAAATGAAGTGTAAAGCCTTTATTCAAGATTACTTTAATCGAATTATCGATAAGCGTTTGGATAAGTAAAATTGGAGAAGGGAAAAGGGAGAAGGGTGAGTGGTAAGTGGTGAGTGGTAAGTGGTGAGTGGTAAGTGGTAAGTGGTGAGTGGTGAGTGGTGAGTGGTGAGTGGTGAGTGGTGAGTGGTGAGTGGTAAGTGGTGAGTGGTAAGTGGTGAGTGGTGAATGGTAAGTGAGAGATACATGCAACCGTACAAAAAAACAATAAAGAACAAATCGAAGCGTAGCGTAGATTCATCGAACACAAAAACCAATATAAAATCAGTGAGATATATTCATCGAACACCAAAACAAATATAAACTAGGTGAGATAAAGAACAAAGAGCAAAGTTTTGCGTTGTATTGAAACTTTTACCCATTTCTCATCTCCCATCACCGATCTCCAATTTTGCATGCAAAATTGACTCTTTTTTGTTGGTTGATAAGTGATATAAGTTAGGGCTTTGTTGTGGTTTTGTTCGACGTTTCTCCAAGAATGCTTCGAGATTGCTTGGAAAAAGTAGCTTTTTGTCGCAGAAGTGTTGGAGGAATCTTGAAGGAGTCTTGAAGGAGTCCTAGTGTAGCCTTGGGATATACAAGCAGATTGGTGCAGTTTTTGGTGCAGTCTGAGGTAATCGTTACAAATCCGCACCATTGGAATTACAGTTTAAACTGAACAAAGAACAAATCGTAACGAAGTGAAGATTCATCGAACACCAAAACAAAATATCAACTAAGTGAGATAAAGAGCAAAGAACAAAGAGCAAAGAGCAAAGAACAAAGAACAAATCGGAACGAAGTGGAGATTCATCGAACACCAAAACAAATATAAACTAGGTGAGATAAAGAACAAAGAACAAAGAACAAACCGCGCAACGAACCTCCCATCACCAATTTGCTAGCTAATCGCTTTATACAGAAACGAGTAAATTTTAAAGTTATTTTACGACTTTTAAAATTAGAAGAATCGCTGGAAAAGTTGTACTTTTGCCAAGTTTTATTCTTTACAACACAACAAAAACACATAAATGAGACAAGCTAAGTATATTTTCGTGACAGGGGGGGTGACGTCATCCCTAGGAAAAGGAATTATAGCAGCATCGCTGGCAAAATTGTTGCAGGCGAGAGGTTATTCGACGACAATTCAAAAATTTGATCCCTACATCAACGTGGATCCAGGAACGCTAAACCCGTATGAGCATGGAGAGTGTTTCGTAACGGATGACGGTGCGGAAACAGATTTGGATTTAGGACACTATGAAAGATTTTTGAATGTGCCAACTTCTCAAGCGAACAACGTAACAACAGGACGTGTATATTTGTCTGTTATCGAGAAAGAGCGAAGAGGAGAGTTTTTGGGGAAAACGGTTCAAGTAGTGCCTCATATTACCAATGAAATTAAAGAACGCATGCAGTTACTTGGTAAAACAGGAGACTATGACATCGTTATTACAGAAATTGGTGGTACAGTAGGGGATATTGAATCATTGCCTTATATTGAATCTGTGCGTCAGTTGTTATGGGAATTGGGGGATAATAACGCTATTGTTGTTCACCTAACTTTAGTTCCTTACTTGGCAGCAGCGGGAGAGTTGAAAACAAAACCAACCCAACACTCTGTAAAAACCTTGATGGAAAGTGGGATCAAAGCTGATATCTTAGTTTGTAGAACAGAGCACAATTTAAGTTCAGAAATTCGTCAAAAATTAGCCCAATTCTGTAATGTAAAACCAGAAGCGGTAATCCAATCCATTGATGCGGAAACGATTTATGACGTTCCAAACTTAATGTTGCAAGAAGGATTAGATAAAGTAGCATTAAAACGCTTAGATCTACCAGAAAAGCAAACACCAGATTTAGTAAAATGGAATGAATTTATTCATCGTTTAAAATTCCCTAATCACGTGGTTAATATTGGACTAGTGGGGAAATACGTAGAATTACAAGATTCGTATAAGTCTATCTTAGAAGCGTTAGTTCACGGAGGTGCTCAAAATCAAGCCAAAGTAAATATCATCACAATTCAGTCGGATTTAATTACGGCAACAAACGTAGGAGATAAATTGAAAAACCTAGATGCGATTTTAGTTGCTCCAGGATTTGGATCCCGTGGTATTGAAGGAAAAATAGAAACCGTTAAATTTGCAAGAGAAAACAACATTCCATTCTTGGGTATTTGTTTAGGTATGCAAATGGCAGTAATTGAATATGCAAGAAACGTATTAGGATTCCAAACGGCCAATACGACCGAAGTAAATGAGAGTACACAATTCCCTGTAATTACCTTTATGGAAGACCAAAAAGATATTACAGATAAAGGAGGTACCATGCGTTTAGGTGGATGGGATTGTAAGTTGAAAGAAGGCTCAAAAGTATTTGATATTTACGGAGAGAGCATGATCAATGAGCGTCACCGCCATCGTTATGAATTCAATAACCAATATTTAGAGGATTTCGAAAAAGCAGGATTAACGGCTTCAGGATGGAATCCAGAAACGGGATTGATTGAAATCGTAGAATTGGATACGCATCCATTCTTCGTTGGTGTTCAATTTCACCCAGAGTACAAAAGTACGGTAGCAAAACCGCACCCACTTTTTGTTCATTTTGTAAAAGCAGCTATTGATTATAAATCCAACTAATCAATAGATTTTTTTATATAACAAATTTTATCACTTACAAATTAAGTAATGGAAGGAAAAAAATTAGATCGTAACAGTATTATAGGCTTTGTGATTATTGCCGGATTGCTTGTTTGGTTGATGTTGAACAACATTAATAAAGAGCAAGAGTCAATAAAAAAAGATACTGAATTAGCACAGAAAGAAAGTGTAAAACAAGAACAATCCGCTACCTTTGAAAAGGCCCTTGAGGCACCTGTAGCAGGAGACTCTTTACAAACAGAACAAATTCGCGCTACATTCGGACCTTTTGCTTATAGTGCGATGTTACCAGCAGCTAAAGGAGGAACTACAACTTTAAAAACAGACTTACTTACACTTGAAGTTGATAATAAGGGAGGAAAATTATCGCATGTAGTTGTAAATAATTTCAAACGTTTCAGTAAAGATTCAGACGAAATCGTTGCCTTGATCAAAGATCACAATGCGACATTTAATTTACAATTGCATACTAAAGACAATAGAGTGTTCAATACGGAAGACTTGTACTTCGAACCTACGTTGACAAAAGAAGGAGAGAACCAAGTATTAGCTATGCGTTTGAAAGCTTCTGAAACGGAGTTTTTAGAGTATCGCTATGTGTTGAAACCAGATGATTATATGCTAGATTTCTCGATCCGCACACAAGGATTGAGCAAAGTAGTGGACGCATCTAAAACACCTGAGTTAAATTGGGAAATGAAAACGTACCGCAATGAAAAGAGTATTGCATACGAAAATAGATATGTTCGCTTGTATTACGAGCACGAAAAAGGAAAAGACAATAACTTAAGTGAGTCGAGTAAAGATGATACAAAAGAGTTGAAAGACGTTTCGTATATCGCATACAAACAACACTTCTTTACTTCTGTGTTATTAACCAATAAGAATTTCGAAACGGCGACGTTAAATACAAAGAACTTAGTCGCAGACGAAAAAGTAGATACGGTATTTACTAAACAATTTGCAAGTACAATTCCATTAGCCTATAGCAATGGGGAGTTGAATTACGATATGAATTGGTATTTTGGTCCATCGGACTATAAAATATTGAAATCATACGACCGCAATTTAGATAATATCGTTCCTTTAGGATGGGGAATCTTTGGATGGATGAACCGTTTCCTATTTATTCCTGTATTTGGTTTATTAACAAGCTTTTTACCTTACGGAATTGGCATTATTGTTTTAACGATCCTAGTGCGTTTATTTACTTCTCCTTTGACGTATAAATCCTACGTTTCTCAAGCGAAGATGAAAATGATTCGCCCTGAGGTAAACGAATTAAACGAGAAGTTCAAAAATGACCCAATGAAGAAACAGCAAGAAACAATGAAATTGTATTCGAAAGCTGGAGTGAATCCAATGGCTGGGTGTATTCCTGCCTTACTACAGATTCCAATCTTCTAT
>JASLHL010000299.1 GCA_030152225.1 Flavobacterium sp.
ATCCATAGACCCGGGCAGAGCAGAACAGTTAAATTGCACCTCCTTCTTCTGCTTCCTCAAATGTTTTTACTACCTGTTTGCCATATTGGGACTCAAAAGCCGTAGGCGTAATTAAAAGCGTTTCCCCATTGACATAGTTAAAATATTCTGCCCAATCATCATTTGGATCAGGAAATAGGGCCGCATGGTATATCTTGCGCAACCACCCTTGATGATACTGATAAAGACTGCGATGTATTTCATTATACTCCGTATGAAAGTAAAGCAGTTGTTTTCTGAAATTAGTGGTAAATGGGGGAGAGTTGAGGTGACTGTATTGCTCATTTTCAACATAGTTTTTGTTCGTTGGATCATAGGTGAAATAAGCGTATTTACTAGGTAATGAATGAAAAGTACACAGATCTAAATAACCGTCAAAATTGTAATCTTCGATATACAAGTCGAATTTATCAACGATCTCCGTTTCCCAAAATTGGGATTCAATAGGGATGATTCGCTTGTGTTGCTGTTGATCAATTTCTTCAATTTGACTGATGTAATAGGTATTAGAAGCATAAGATTTTTCGGTTGCCAATACACGGTATTGCTTCTTTGCATAACTTTTGCCTTTGGGGTTTACCATCGTGAAAGGGAGGGACTCACCAGTGCTTCTATTGGTCCAATATCCTGTAACTTCTCCCTTGTTGTAATCGAATATCCCTTTGAAAGTATTACCTGATTCTTCCGTAAACTCTACGTAGTTGTCTTTTATTTTTCCTTCAATTTTTAGGAGCTCTTCGTATTTTAAATAGTAATAAGAACCCGAAATACGATCATTTAATACTTGTAAATTTAGGTCAAAAGCAAATCGATTGTCAATTTTTCCTGTAAAGTGATAGGTATAATAGGCATTGACTTCTTTCCATCCTTTTTTTAAGGATTCTCCTTCTTGATCTTGTTTGGCAATAGCTGGATTAGTAGTGAACGCTTGTGTTGTTTGTAGAGACAGATTTGTTGGATGCGTTTTTTCTACACAAGAAATAGTAAATTGCCAGAAGCACAACAAACTGATAATCATTTTCTTTTTCATTTTTTCAATTTTTTTGTACAAACAAAACTAATCCCTTTTTGAAGGGGGGACTTATCCTTTTTATCCCTCTGTTACAATGTTTCTTCTAAGGGAATACTTAGGTGTATTGTTTGTTGGTAATGAGGTGGTTAGGTTGTTTTCGCTAGGGTAAATAATAGGAAAAAATAGAATAAGAAGAAGAAGCCCAGTAAAAAAGAAGTAAATAGTTCAAGTTAGAAATCGTTTGGAAAGAAAATAAGGTGCAAATTTTGTACTTAAGTTGGGAAATGAATGACACAAAAAGATAGTCTAGACTATCTTTTTGTGTTTGGATAATAAAAAAAAGCGTAATCCACTTTGGTTTAAAAAAGTTAAAAATTGATTCTTTGAATGTAGTCTTGTGTTTTGTTTGGTTATTTAACATTTGTGTTGGTTATATTTGAAAAATAAGATATTTATGAAAGTGAAAAGAATAGGGGACTGGTTTACCTTCACTACACAGGATAGATTCAGAATTAATTTTTAAACAGCATCACATGAAGAGGTTATTTGCATCATTGAGTTTGCCTATAGGCATTATTTTTCTTGTTATTCTCGCTTTGTTTTCTAGTAGTAAAGAGCGAAAGATTAATCGCAAGGAAGATGGGAAAATTCTGCCGAGAAAAAGGATAAAAAAAGATCCACTTTGGATGAGAAACGCAGGTAAAAAAAAGAATCTTCTGAAGGAGAATACACCTTTTTGTTCCACGGTGATAATGCAAGAATTTTTGAAGTGGGATAGTTTGACTAATCCAGAAAATAGAAGTAAAAGGAGGGGAATAGCTAGGTAGCTTAGTGAGCTAAGGTGTCCCTAGACAAGTTGATGCTATTCTTGGCAACTAGTAGAATAAAATAAAAAGCCTATTCCCCTGTTTCAAGTTAGGATTTGCGTCTCCCAAAACAAATCTTTATTGAGCAGTGAAATAGGCATAAGAAACTGTACGTTTGCGAAATTTATTGCGCAATGACGTATAAAAAGAGGTGATTTATATTTCTACTGACTCAAAAGGATCTCAACGTTACATCTCGTTTTAGCTTTAAAAAAGAGCAAGTTGAGGTCGATTTCGTATACATTTTTGGCCATTTAGTTGATGTCAGTGTGTTGTGTGATAGTTTTTAAAGGTTAAACAATTATTTATACATAGTGGTTGGGTTCGAAGTTTTAGTTGTTTGTTATCCCTGCTCAAAACGAATATTTTGAACAGGAATAAGTAAAACAAATCTGAGCGATATACCACACGTATTCCAATACGTTGCCCAGGGTGAATGGAAATGTGATATATGAGATAACTAGCAGGCGTCCATATAGTGAGCCTTCCTTAAGGATATAGTATAGTTAGTCGGTAAAATAATACGTGCAAGTACTATTAATGTTGAATATATAAGCAACAAACTTTACGCGCTTAGTTGTATTCTAATGACCAAAAGGGAGACAAAGGTCAAGATATGTTGTAAACGCAATACCAAATATTGCGATTGGCTTTTAAAGGATAGTTCAGTTTGTCTGCTGAACTATCACAAAATGTACCTCAATGTGAATAAACTGTTTATTGACGGTTTTCTTTGGATTAAAACAAGAAAGGTTTTATTTTTAGCATGTGAACTCTATCAAACAAAACAAAATTTCAAGTTTTTACGGCCATTGTTTTAGTTACCGCTATTTCAGTTTTTTATTGAGGGCAGTAAGGAAGGTGAATCCCTTACAGCAACGGTAAAAAAGAAAGCTCTATTTCTTTTTTACCTGACAAACACAAATCAAACAAATCAAAGGAGCTAAATCCGTTGCTTTGGCTAACACAGCGTTTGATCAAAGTGTACAAGATCAACACAATCGCTTCGTCTATTTTGTCTGAGGATCGTAACTATATATAAAAGACTTGGATAGAACCGAAGGAGATTATATGCCTCTAGTAAGAGAGGGGAATCTTGTGTTTGATAGATCAAAGATAAAAAAAAGATTTAAAAGTGCGTGCTATCGAACGCATTTTTTTGAAAATTAACTCAATTGCTATATGGAAGATATTAGTGTTAAAATATGTGCTTTTATTTATGAAGAGTGGATGCTAAAAGAAAAATCTCAACGCTCTTTTGCAAAAAAATTTTTGATCGATGAAAGCGTAGCTAGAAAAATGAAAAAAGTGGCTTTGAGTCGGGGAACAATTTCCTATGATATTCCCTTATCTACGATTCAACATATTTGTACAGCTAAATCCATTAGCTTTGTTGCTTTTTTTCGCTTAATTGAGTCCTATCAAAGTAAAGGAGGAAGTAAGGGGTAAATGGACAGGAAAATCACCTGTGTATATTCGCTTAAGAAGATGATCCTAACGCATAAAAAAAGCCTTCAGATTCTGAAGGCTTTTTTATTTTATTTTCTCAAGTAAGTTACCGTAACAGGAAGGTTTGCACCTCTCATGTCAATGTCATATTCAACAGTTAACACTTTTTCTGTTACCTCTTTGATTTCTCTTTTTGTATGTCTAGCATCTTCGCTTGTCCAAGTAATTACTTTGTTGCTGATTGTTCCTTGAACAGTTGGTTGCACTCCACTTTGTTTCTTTGTTTCCGTTAGTGTTGCTTTGTCTTTGGTCAATACCATAACATCTTCGATCACTGCATCTGGTCCAGGAAAATCTTTAAATTTGTGTTTCATCAAAGTCCCTCCGTTAGGCCCAGGAATAGTATACGATAATTCGTCTGTTACCCATTCTCCTACATAATCACCTTCGTTGCGTTTTACGGTATTGTCATCACTTGAACAACTACCAAATGCAAATGGCAAGGCTAAAAAAGCACAAATAGCTACTAATTTTTTCATTTTGTCGCGTTATTAATTTATTTTTTGTTGGATTAAAAGCCCTTTACACTTTTGTTGTATAGGTCGTCTTTTTCTTCAGTTGTCAGATTGCGTTTGTACTGCAATAGGGCAGATTCCCAATCGCCATAGCCAGTATTAGGTAAAATAATGAATCGCTTACCAAATAACGCTTGGTTATTTTTTACATTTTGCAAGCGTTCTTCCTGTGTTTTCTTGTCAAAAGCTGTTGAGAAATCGGACAAGTTATCACCTAAAAGCATGACAATTTCATGGGTTTCGCTTAATTTTTGACGTCTTGTTTCTTTGCTTGATTCTGTCGTGCGAACAATAACATGTTGTTCATCAGCAAAAGGGTAGTTGTACTTTTTCAAGTTTTTCATGGTACCCGCTTTGTCATTTTGTGTACGATTGGTAATATAGTACACTTCAATTCCCTTTGAAGCTGCGTAGTTGAAAAATTCTAAACTGCCTAATAGGGGTAGAGCTTCTCCTTTTGATGTCCATTCATTCCACGTTTCTTCACTAAATATTTTTCCTTGACGCGCCATTTCAACCGCATAAGGAGAATTATCTAAAAAGGTTTCGTCTATATCTGTAACAATAGCAAGTGGTTTGTCAAAAGACTGCGTTAAGAGTTCATCTACGCGCAAAGTGGCAATATTAAAAGCTTGTGCAGCTAAAGCTTGATATTCAGCTGCATTTTGTTGAAAAACGGCAGCGTATAATTTGCCATTTACTTCAATTTGATGTAAAGGGTTGTTTGTTGAAGTAACTTGACTTGAAGGGATTGTTTTACACGCAGATAAAACAACTAGTCCTGCAAGAAGAAAAGTTCTTTTTAACATATTTTAATTTTACTGTTTATTAAGCTACAAAAATACAACATAAAATTAGAATAGCCACTTTTCTCCAAGAGAAGCTTAAATACAAAAAAAACCTTTCAAAATGAAGTTGAAAGGTTTTTGTATGAACACTGTGATTATTCTTTGTATTCTGCTGCTTTTTCGTCAAATAGATCATCAACAGACCAATAGCGTTCTCCTGTATCGTAATTAAAGGTTAGAATTGTTGCTCCTGCTTCAATTTCAGGAAGTTTTTGCGCAATAGCAGCAAGTGAGGTTCCCGTTGAGATTCCCGCTAAAATTCCCTCTTCTCTTGCAATGCGATTGGTGTAGTCAAAGGCTTCGTCTTTATCGATGGTAATAATACCGTCAAAAATAGCTGTATTAACTACTTTAGGAATGAAACCTGCTCCAATTCCCTGTAATGGGTGAGGTCCTGGTTGTCCACCGCTTAAAACCGGAGAATTCTTAGGTTCAACAGCATATACTTTTAGGTTGGGAAATTTTTCTTTCAACACTTCTGCTACACCTGTAATATGTCCTCCTGTTCCAACACCCGTAATTAGATAATCAATTCCTTCTGGGAAGTCATTGATGATTTCCAACGCTGTAGTTTTACGGTGAATCTCAGGGTTAGAGAAATTGTTGAATTGTTGAGGTACCCATGCATTGTCCATTTGCTCGGCCAATTCAGTAGCTTTAGCAACAGAACCCGCTGTACCTAATTCTCTTGGTGTAAGAACGAATTTAGCACCAAATGCTGCCATCAATTTTCTTCTTTCAATACTCATGGACTCTGGCATAACCAAAATTAATTGATATCCTTTAACAGCACAAACCATTGCCAAACCAACTCCTGTATTTCCAGAAGTAGGTTCAATAATCGTCGTGTTTTTATTGATTATACCTTGGGATTCTGCATCTTCAATCATCGCTAAAGCAATGCGATCTTTTAAACTTCCTCCTGGATTTTGCTTTTCTAATTTGATCCATACATTGTGTGTTGCAGGGAAGAGTTTATTAATTTTTACGTGGGGTGTACGCCCAATTGTTTCTAAAATTGTCGTTGCTTTCATAATAGTATTTTTTTGTGCTGTTATATAATAAAATTGATAGGTTCGGGGTATTTATCTGTGTATTTTGAATAAACTTTACTCTTGCTATAGATAATAGAATGAGGAGCTACGCTTTTGGTTAACCAAACGTTCCCCCCAATAACTGAGTCGTGACCAATTATCGTATCACCGCCTAAAACGGTTGCTCCCGAATAGATCACCACATGGTCTTCAATATAGGGATGACGACGAGTATTTGCTTTGTCTTTTGAAACAGAAATCGCACCCAACGTAACCCCTTGATAAATTTTAACATGGGAGCCGATTACACAGGTCTCTCCAATTACAATACCTGTACCGTGGTCAATACAAAAATGAGAACCTATGCTCGCAGCTGGGTGAATGTCAATGCCGGTTTTGTTGTGGGCATATTCAGTCCAAATACGCGGTAAAAGTCGTACTTGTTGGATTTGCAATTGATGTGCAAAGCGATAAATTGCGATCGCATAGAATCCCGGATAGGCAATGTGAACTTCTTGTAAACAAGTAGCAGCAGGGTCATTCTCTAAAATAGCTGTCGCATCTGTGTTCAACAAGGTGTAAATTGAGGGTAATGCCTCAAAGAAATCACGGGCAATTTGATGTGATCGATCCTCGTTATTGTTAATGCTAAATAGGATGGAAACCAATTCATTCTTTAACGTATTTAATCGAATATTAATGGCTTGTTCGGAGTGATAGCGCTTATCTTCTAATTGAAATAAGAAGTGAAAAAGGGTATCCGTAAAGTTCTCCATTCTCTTTTTATCTAAAAAAGCGGTTGTACTTTCGTTTTTTTGTACTAATTCTTGAATAAAATCCATATAGCCTTAGATGTTTATAGTTAAGAAATGATTGATTTCGTGTTTATTTTTATGTGTTAATTCAGTGGCTTTTCTCGGAAGTTTACCCTCTCCCCAATGTGCAAGTGCTTCTAATACAGGAAGTAAAGATCGCCCTTTACTAGTCAATTGATAGGCTGTGATCACTGGTGTTTCCGTGATAATTCGTTCAATGAGATCTAATTGTTCCAATGCTTTTAATTCGGTAGTCAACATCTTACTGCCAATCTTGGGAATCTTTTGTTGCAAGGTAGAATAGCGGGCACGCTCCATTTGAAAG
Source organism: Flavobacterium sp. (assembly GCA_030152225.1). Lineage (GTDB taxonomy): Bacteria > Bacteroidota > Bacteroidia > Flavobacteriales > Flavobacteriaceae > Flavobacterium. The sequence continues at coordinate 6,964 of JASLHL010000299.1, forward strand.
AGTGCATGCAATAAGGGCATACGCCATTTACCACTAATCGTGTTAAGCGTATATTGAATGCTGTCTAAAGGTATTGTGATGGACATTTTTTTAGTTTCTTTTTAGAAAGTTACTTCCTTTTGGGAAAGCTAATGTAGTCAAAAGCACCCAATACACAAACAGCTTAACTTTTTTTTAGTATATATATCTACTAAATGTGACAAAATATAGTTTTTTTGGTATTTTAAATATACTCTTTGAGAAGAAAGGGTATCTTTTTGGGATAATAATTGTTAAAAGAGGAGGGGTGACTAGAGCGATTCAATAAATTAATCAGTATCTTTGAATGAAGAAAGTGTGAGGGCTATACTAGTCCTTCATTGAGAATGAATAGTTCTTTGTGTGTTTGTTTTGAAATAGATTTATTTTAAGATTTCTTTTGAGCGGCTACTTGTAAGGAATTTGGTTTTGTTGTTTTGTTGTTCTATTTCAAATGGGAAAGTAACAAATACAAAGATACTATAATGCTGGAGGGTGCCTCGAAACAGGCACTCTCTATTATTTTACTACCTGGGTAAGAGAAGACAGGTACATATATTGAACTATAAAGTATGCTTAAGTCATACGATCTAATAACCTTTACGAATCGCGCAGAAGCACCTTATTTAGTCCCCAACCTTTGCTTTTGCGTCTGATCGTATGGGAACTCCACTTTTTTTAGTTTTTATTTCCTTGATCTTGAGGTGATTAATTAATGGATAGCGATTTTAGATTGTTTCTATAGGCTTCTAAAATATCTGCTTTTAAGATATAACCTACGTATTTATGGTCTTGTTGCACCAGTAAAAAATCAGCTTTTTTCAAATCAAATTTATTGACCATGTGTTTGGTACTATCTGTATATGAAACAGTGATTGGTTCTTCAATCAGATCAGCGATTGGGGTGAATTTCGTTTGGAATGCACTGAATACAATAGGGCGAACGTGGTTGAGGTTAATTACACCTAATAGTTTATGATCGTCGTTAATAACAGGGATAAATTCCTGTTGGGTTTGCGTAAAGATTGTCACAGCATCTTGTGTGGTCTGTGTTGATTTTAAAAGATGGATATCATTGCGAATATAATCGTGTACGTTGATGGTTGACAGAATATTAGAATCATTGTCAGACGTAAAAACCATACCTGTTTCGGCAATTGATTTAATATCCATGGAATATTTTTCCATGTTTTTGGCAATGGCAAAACTTATGGATGATACAATAAGTAGGGGAACCATCAGGCCATATCCTCCAGTTATTTCGGCAATTAGGAAAATACCTGTCAAAGGAGCGTGAAATAATCCACTGATAACGCCTGCCATTCCTACAACGGTGAAGTTGTGAATGGGAATGTCTTTTACACCCAGGAGGGAGAAGAATTTAGCTAAGGTAAATCCGAGATAAGAACCGACAAATAGGGAAGGAGCGAAGTTTCCTCCATTTCCTCCACTTCCCATAGTTAATCCCACCGCAAACGTTTTCACTAGCGCAGCTCCAGCAACAAAGAGTAAAAGTACCCATTCATTGGTTGAAAAATTGCGCAATAAGGTGTTGTTTAGGATGGTCTCTGGATGATCGCCTGCGAGTATTTTAATGCTTTCATATCCTTCTCCAAAGAGCGTGGGAAATAAAAAGATTAAAACGGCTAACATCGTTGCGCCAATCAGCGCTTTTTTATAAACGTGATTGGTGAATTTTGAGATATAGGCTTCTGTTTTTCTAAACATACGCGCGTGATAGACACAGAAAAATCCAGCAAGAATACCCAAAACAACGTAATATCCAGTATTATAGGTGTCAAAAACAAGTTGTTTCTTGAAGGAAAGTAAGATGTCTTCTTTGATCATGAGGTTGGTTACAATTGTTCCAGTTGCTGAAGCAATCATAATCGGAATAAAGGCGGAAACGGTTATATCCGCTAAGACAATTTCAATAGCAAAGAGTAC
>JASLHL010000156.1 GCA_030152225.1 Flavobacterium sp.
GGCTTTAATTGCTGGGATATTTAATGTAGAGAAAGAACACCATTCTTCACTACCTACAATGAGTTTATCTACCATTCTATTTAATTATTCAAATGCGAAAGTACTACTTTAAAGTAATTAGTATTATTGATTAAAGATAAAAAAATAAATAATAACGTTTAAATAACAAGGAAGAAAGCTTTAGTGCTTGAGCCACTAGCCCTAAAAAGGAAAAACCTGCTAATTAGCAGGTTTTTTTGTCTTTATTTTTATCGTTAAAACGTCTCCCGTTTCATCTTTTGGTGCATCCAAGGTAATGGTATCACCAACAGTTAACTTCGAGTTTACAATTTCTTCCGCAATAGGGTCTTCGATGTATTTTTGGATCGCTCGTTTCAATGGACGAGCACCATATTGTTTATCAAAGCCTTTTTCCGCAATAAAATTCTTTGCTTTATCCGTCAGGATTAACTTATAGCCTAAATCGTCAATGCGTTGGAATAATTTTGCCAATTCAATATCGATAATCGAGTGGATGTGTTCCTTCTCTAAAGAGTTAAACACGACAATATCGTCAATTCGATTTAAGAATTCAGGAGCAAAAGCCTTTTTCAATGCCGCTTCAATAACCGATTTACTGTGCTGATCCGTTTGTTCCTTACGCGCTTGCGTACCAAAACCAACCCCTTGACCAAAATCTTTCAATTGGCGTACCCCAATATTAGACGTCATGACAATGATCGTATTTCTAAAGTCCACCTTGCGTCCCAAGCTATCCGTTAGATGTCCATCATCGAGTACTTGTAAAAGCATATTGAAGATATCAGGATGTGCTTTTTCAATTTCATCGAACAAGATCACGCTGTATGGTTTTCTGCGTATTTTTTCAGTCAATTGTCCCCCTTCTTCATATCCAACATAACCTGGAGGCGCTCCAATTAAACGAGAAAGCGCAAATTTCTCCATGTACTCACTCATGTCGATACGGATTAAAGCATCTTCTGAGTCAAAGAGTTCTTTTGCGATTACTTTCGCTAACTGGGTTTTACCAACACCTGTTTGTCCTAAGAAAATGAAAGAACCAATCGGTTTGTTCGGGTCTTTCAATCCCGCTCTATTGCGTTGAATGGCCTTGGCAATTTTACCTACCGCCTCATCTTGGCCAATTACTTTTCCTTTAATAATAGCAGGGAGGTTGGCTAATTTATTGATCTCTTTTTCTGCAATTCGATTAACTGGTATGCCCGTCATCATCGATACCACATCTGCTACATCGTCTTCCGTAATGACAATGCGGTTATCTTTAACGTCTTTTTCCCAAACTTCTTGGGCAATTTCAAGCTCTTTTTCGATATTTTTTTCTTTATCTCTAAGATTTGCTGCTTCCTCGTACTTCTGCTTTTGAACCATCGCATTTTTACTCTCGCGTACCTCTTCCAATTCTTGCTCTAAGTTGAGAATATTCTCCGGAACGTGAATGTTAGTAATGTGAACACGAGACCCTACTTCGTCCAAAGCGTCAATAGCTTTGTCTGGTAAGAAGCGATCCGTCATATAGCGATTCGTTAATTTCACACAGGCATTAATCGCTTCATCCGTATAGCTCACATTGTGGTGACTTTCGTATTTGTCTTTGATATTGTGCAAAATAATAATCGTTTCGTCAACCGAAGTAGGTTCCACCAATACTTTTTGGAAACGGCGTTCTAGTGCGCCATCTTTTTCAATGTGTTGTCTGAATTCATCTAGCGTTGTAGCACCAATACATTGAATTTCACCTCGTGCCAATGCGGGTTTAAACATATTAGACGCATCGAGAGAACCTGTCGCTCCACCTGCACCAACAATGGTGTGAATCTCATCAATGAACAGAATGATATCGGTATTTTTTTCCAATTCATTCATCACGGCTTTCATTCGCTCCTCAAACTGGCCTCTGTATTTTGTTCCTGCTACTAAACTCGCCAAGTCAAGCGTTACCACGCGTTTGTTAAACAACACACGCGATACTTTTTTCTGTATAATTTTAAGGGCTAATCCTTCAGCAATAGCCGATTTACCCACACCAGGCTCACCAATAAGCAACGGATTGTTTTTCTTTCTACGGCTTAAAATCTGAGAGACGCGCTCAATCTCTTTCTCACGTCCAACCACAGGATCAAGTTTACCTTCAATTGCCATCTCTGTTAAATCTCTACCAAAATTATCCAAGACAGGAGTCTTGCTCTTTTTATTCGGTAGGTTACCTTGCGTGTCAGCTTTTTTTCCAGAAGAACTGTCATTTTGTCCTGATTCTTCGAAAGTTTCTGCTTTGGGGCTATGGAAAATATCTTCGCTATCCGATTCTTTCTTCTCATCCGAAAGAAATTCAACGTAGTATTTTTTTACATTTTCATAGTCTACGTTCATCTTATTTAAGATCTGAGTAATCGGATCTTCATTGTTCTTTAAGATACAAAGCAAGAGGTGAGCCGAAGTAACTTCAATATTCTTGAATACTTTGACTTCCAAATACGTCAAGCGCAACGCTCTCTCTGCTTGTTTTGTAAGATATAGTGATCCTTTCTCGTTTACAGCTGTTTTTGTAGCAGAATAAGGTGTTAAGTTCTCAACTTTATGTCTTAAAAAGTCCATATCCACCTCTAAATTTTGGAGGATAGTCGATGCTTCACCCTGCTCAATTCTCAATAAGGCTAACAAAAAGTGCTCCGTTCCTATAAAGTCATGACCTAGACGCAATGCCTCGTCCTTACTAAAGGAAATAACATCTTTAATTTCTTGTGAAAAATTTTCGTCCATATTAACTGAATTTAGGTGATTATTTGTTTTATACATAAACTAAGGCAAAAAGCATACCTAGTTGGTAAAAGTTGCCCTTCTGTCATACGCTAATTGACAAAAAAAATCTGGTAAATAAAAATATTATGGATTCTTTTTTTATATCAAAAAACAAACCTCACAAAGCACAAACTGGAGAGGGGGAATGAGAAAAGG
>JASLHL010000059.1 GCA_030152225.1 Flavobacterium sp.
CTTTGACTTTGGTCAGGCACTTAATTCTGGCGGACATTTAACCGCATTAAGAAGAACTAAAATTGGCGATTACGACGTTCAAAATGCCATCGCTGTAGAAGCCTTTGAAAACCTTGTCTTGGGGATTCCTGAAACGACAACGGAACCATCCATACTATAAAACCAAAAAACTTAGTTTGAAAAACATCCTTATCATCTGCCTCTTTACTTGGTTTACAACAACTGCTTTTTCACAGAATAGTACCAACCTAAAGGATGGTGATTTAATTTTCCAGAACCTCAACTGCGGCCCCATGTGCGACGCCATTAATGAAGTTACTACGGGATATCAAGGTTTAAAATTTAATCATATGGGTTTGGTCGTTATTGAAAACGGCCAAACCTTTGTGATTGAAGCCGGCGGTACAGCGGTAAAAAAAACACCTTTAGACCAATTTCTACTTTATTCGTCAAAAACCATGTATTTGGCTAGACTAAAAGAAGCTTACACTGATCTAATTCCCAAAGCCATTGCATTTGCAAACGCACAAATTGGCGTTGCTTATGACGATGAGTTCTTGTATGACAATGGAAAGTACTATTGTTCGGAATTAATTTATGACGCTTTCCAATTCGCATATAAAAAACCGTTTTTTAATTTATACCCCATGACTTACAAACCCCTGGGTTCTGACGAATTCTTTCCGATATGGGAATAGTATTTTGCCAACTTAAATCAACATATTCCCGAAGGTTTACCGGGTTGCAACCCCGGAGGCATGTCTACTTCTGATAAAATCACAGTAATTGGCCCTTTAAAATAATTTTTTTATAAGTTGGGAACAAGGGCAATTCCACAATTTTCAGCAAAAAAATCCTATTATTTTTACATCATATTTCAGGAAAAAGAAACTCGATACCGTAAAATTGATTTTATAAATGTACTTTTGCCGAAATTATTGTTTTGGAGCCCAACTGATGTTGCTCTTATAAAAACGATAAAGACCTCATTTTATTTATGAAAAGAATTATCAGTCACAGAACTCTTTTGGGTGTAGAGAAAACAACCGAATTAAAAGAATTAAAAACGATTTATCGCAATTTTATGAAGGAATTTCATCCTGATAAAATTCAAGACAATCCTGAAGCTCAATTAGAAGCGGAAGAAAAAAGCAAGAAAATCATCGAAGCTTATCACTTTTTGGTAAGTATTGCACCTGAAACCATTGCGAATACCTTACCAGAATACACAGAAACGACTACAAAATCTAGTATTCAAGATTTCAATTACGAACGTTCTGTTTTAACTATTAGTTTTACAAACGGAAGCAGCTACGAATACTTTAGTGTTCCTAGAAATACGTATATCAAATTGGTCAATGCAGATTCTCCAGCTCGTTTTGCTAGAAGACACATCTATAATGAATTCATCTATAGAAAAACCGGTAACGCGGAATAGATATATATAATGCTGAGATTTTTAATCAAAAATCTCAGCATTATTCTAATTGCCTTAGTCCAATTGACTCATCAATTGTTCGATTTCCCTTTGAACAGCAATTCCCTTATCCTTAGCATACCATTTTTGTAAGGCAACGATACCTTCATCGTCGAATTGTCCGTTTGCAGCCTTATAGTCATCCACCGTTTTCTGTGCCCCTACTGGTCTGGGTCCCCAATCAGCCAATACCTCCAAAGTAGCTTTATCCAAAACAATAACTTTTGGAATTGCCTTACCTCCGTTGGTCAAGAATTCCTCCATTAATTCCTCATTTTGATCTCTAAAAACCACCACCAAATCAACCGCAGGAGTTACTTCAGACATTTTATGGAGTATAGGTAAAATTTGAGCGGCATCACCACACCAACTTTCAGAAATAACCAACCAAATATATTGTCCCTTTAATTGTTGTAACTTTACCTCCACTGATGAAGCTACCGTTATGGTTTTATCCAAACGATTCAATCGCGTTTCATTTAGTTCAGCATAAGGCAAATATCCCTCTTCCAATTCTAAGATTTCCGGATTATTCTCCAGAGCTTTAGTCACAAAAGATCGGTATTGTTGGTAGGTATAACTTTTTTCCAAACTTTGTGTAATGATGTTTTTCATTTTATAGTAAATTTATGCATTCAAATATAGAACAATTATCCATTCCAAAAGGTAAATATACGATGGAAGAACAACAGTTATCTTCGGGATTAGTACTCTCCGGAGGTGGTTACAAAGGTATTGCCCACGCGGGTGTTTTACAATTTTTTGATGAAGCGGGCATAAAACCTAAAATGATTGCGGGAACCAGTGCGGGTTCTATAGTTGCGGGACTTTATGCATTCGGAATCAAACCTCCTGAAATTTTGGATTTTTTTAAATCGGTAAACATTTTTAACTGGCATCATTTTACCATAAAAAAAGCGGGGATTATGGATGCTTATGCCTTCCACAAATACCTTAACAAGGTATTTCAAAACCACACCCTAGGCGACCTAGAGATTCCCTTATTTATTACTGCTACGGATATCGTTCGAGGCAAATTAAAAATATTTAGTACCGAAACCAAAATTGCCGACGCCCTATTGGCTTCAAGCGCTTTTCCAGGCGTATTCTCTCCTTTTAAAATTGAAGACCGACTCTATAGTGATGGTGGCATATTAAACAACTTCCCGTCCAATATTTTACAAGGCCGTTGCGACTATATCATCGGTGTAAATGTATGCCCTTTACAAGAAATTGAAGAACCGCATTTAAGTTCGATAAAATCTGTAACGGCAAGAGCTTATGAGTTGATGACTACACTAAATAACTACCAAAAAATTCAATTATGCGATTGGATTATCGAACCAAAAGCACTAACTGCATATTCCACA
>JASLHL010000069.1 GCA_030152225.1 Flavobacterium sp.
TATGGGTTGATACTGCCAAGCCGCTATTATATTTAGCCTATGGGTCAAGACATCTACACAATCTAATTGGTCAGAAAAGAGAAAAACCCTACCTTAGTGACCTTTAAAATTAATCACTTCATAGAATGAAAAAAATACAATTACTTGCCCTAGCTTTACTTACAGGTAATTTACTTTTTGCACAACGCAATCTTACCATGCAAGAAGCGACGTTAGGCCAGTACACTTCTTTTGCACCAGAGCAATTAACACAACCGAGCTGGAAGGATACCCATGCTTTCACTCACTTAAATGCAAAACGAGACAGCTTATTCATCCGTACACAAGCGGTAAACTGGACACCTACCTTTTTACTTCGCGTAACGGACTTGCAAACGGCAATCGCTAATTCGACACAAGAAGCCACATTCAAACTGACTTCTTTCCCTAGTGATTTAGCTTGGAAAAATGAAAGTACTTTAACTTTTTCTGCAATAGATACAGCGAAAAAGTTCCGCTGGTTGTTTCACTATAACACCCAAGATCAAAAGGTTACTCTAATTCAAAAGGTTCCAGTTCACGGACAAGAATACCTTGTATCGAGAAATAAAGAATACGTTGCTTGGTTAAATGAGAACAACATTGAAATTGCGGATAAGAAAGGGCAGCTAATCGCTGTAACGCAAGATACAGACAAGGCCATTGTCAATGGTAGTTCCAATACTCACCGCAATGAATTTGGCATCAACAAGGGCATGTGGTGGAGTCCTAAACAAGAACAATTACTCTACTATAGAAACGATCAAGCAGAGGTAACGGATTATCCTTTAGTACAATGGGATCCCAGAGTAGCGGAAAATAAAAACATCAAATATCCGATGGCGGGTATGGCGAATGAACGCGTTTCTCTTGTGATTTATGATGTATACACAGCGAACAAAGTTACCTTACAAACAGGAGATCAAGACCAGTTTTTGACCATGGTAACTTGGGATCCATCGGGCAATTACGTCTATGTAGGGGTATTAAATCGCGAGCAAAACCACTTAAAACTCAATAAATACAACGCTGCAACAGGTGCTTTAGAAGCGACGCTATTCGAGGAGAAATCAACAACCTATACTGAGCCTTCACAAGGATTGGTTTTCAATCCAGAAGACAATAAATCGTTTATTTATTTATCTGAGAAAGACGGATACCGTCAAATGTATTTGTATTCAACAGAAGGTAAATTAATCAAATCTTTAGGTCATGAAGATGTGATTGTTGCTGATTTGATCGGTTTTGATGCCGAGGGTAAAAACATATACTACACGGGAGTAACCAACCAAGGTTTAGATCGACAAATTTTTAAAGTCAACATCAAAAAGGGGAAAACGGAGCAAATTACTACACTTTCGGGTACACATGAGGCTTTATTTAACCAAGATAAAAGCTTGTTCCTCGATGCGTTCAACAGCTATGATGTTCCCAATCGCGTGGCTTTGGTTCAGACATCCAATCAAAAAGAAGTAGAATTACTTCGAGCCAAAGATCCCTACCAAGGCGTTGTTAGCTTACCTAAAACAGAAATCATAACACTAACAGCAGCAGATGGAAAAACACCGCTAAATGCTCGTGTGATTTACCCAGCTAATTTCGATGCCAACAAAACCTATCCTGTGATGGTTTATGTGTACGGTGGACCACATGCGCAGTTAATTACCAATACGTGGTTAGCGGGTTCTTCGTTATTCTTCCACTATATGGCGCAACAAGGCTATCTTGTATTTACGGTCGATAACAGAGGAAGCTTTAACCGAGGAAGAGATTTTGAACACGTTATTCACCGTCAATTGGGACAAAATGAAATGGCGGATCAACTGGTTGGGGTGAAATACTTACAGACATTACCTTATGTAGATCAGAATAAAATAGGGGTATATGGATGGAGTTTTGGTGGATTCATGACAACAACTTTATCGGTGAACTACCCTTCTATTTTTAAAGTTGGTGTTGCTGGTGGACCTGTAATGGACTGGAAGATGTACGAAATCATGTATGGCGAACGCTATATGGATACGCCTCAAGAAAACCCAGAAGGGTACGAACGCACAAGTCTATTAAACAAAGCGTCAAAACTAGACAATAAGCTATTGATTATTCATGGAGCACAAGATCCTGTAGTGGTACAACAACACTCCATGTTGTTTATTGAAGCGTGTATCAAAGCCAATAAGCAAGTGGATTATTTCTTGTATCCAAACCACGAGCACAATGTTAGAGGTTTAGATCGCGTACATTTGAATACAAAAATTGCGCAATACTTCTTTGATCACTTGGCTCAACCAATGCCTTAATCGATCAAAATAAACATATACATAAGAGGGTGTCCCAAAAGGGCACCCTCTTTTTTTACCGTCATATGAACCAGCTATCGTCGGTAGTGCACCCTTGTACTTCCCTAGTAACTGCTTAGTGAGTCCATAGTGACACTATAAAAAAGTCTTGTTTTAATAGACTCAGTATGGCCCCAGTATGGACCCATTACCTATCATTCCCTTCCAATTCTACCAGCAACTAGAACAAGTGATTCTGTTCTCTTTTATTTTTACAAAATAGCCTGTATAAAAAAATTATACAGGCTTGACAAACTAAAAAAACGCATCAATTCTTATTCAAAGGAATAAGCAATTTTATTTTTATCTTTTAACACAGAAACATTTCCAATGAAGGAGCTTGTATGGCAACTAGCTGCTGGCTGGTATACAGCAACTGAAAGACCAACTCATCATCGACACATCCCCTTTCAGATTCAGCTGAATCGAGATACTCTTCTAACAATTCTTCTAGACTATCCACATCGTCATAAAACAAGGCATTGAGCCACACAATATGTCCTGTCAATCGTCCTTTGGTAATTTCGGCATATTGATTTCCTTTATGATCTTGAGCAAAAACAAACAAATAGTCCGATAAGATACAGTCTTCATTGCGTTCAATGACATCCAGTGTATCATCTATCCCATCAAAAGTATACCATTCTACTATCCCCTCTACTGCTTCCAAGGGAATCGCTGAACGCACCAGGTTATGCATCCCTTTTCCTTGACTTTGAACGAGTAACAATTTTCGCATCTCATCAGAAAATCCAAATCGCACTTGCAATTTATTGACTTCCTTGCCAGTGGGAATGCTTACACCAGCATCCACAAAAAAACTATGTTTATAATACTGTTTCATCTGCTTTCTTTTGATATACTAAATTTCATCAAAAAAACAATACCACCAACGGCTACACAATAAGATAACTTTTTGGTAACACGCTAGAAACAGGCCAATTGAAAAAGAAAACTAGTTTTTGTCCTTGATTTGTTCAATAAAAGTGGAAGGTGATAAACCTTTAATTCGCTTAAAAGTTATGGTAAAACGACTGTGAGAAGCAAATCCACATAAATCAGCCAGATAGCTAATTTTATACTTGAGCATCTCGGGATTTGCCTGAAGTACAGCAACGATATAATCAATGCGAAGCGTATTGATATAGCTAGAGAAGTCTGTATGCTTGTGGTGTTTAATCACATAGGATAAGTAGCGGTGATTGACCCCAATTTGACTTGCGAGTTTACTCAGTGAAATTTCGTGCTTTAAGTATCCCTGTTGTTGTTCAAAGGTCTTAATTCCTTGGAGAATCAATTCTTCCATCTCTTTGGAAATATAGTTGTAATCCACGCTTTTGTCGCTTTTCACTTGTTCTACTTCGCTCTCCGTTTTAGGTTCTGGCTCAACAGCCGCGACTGCTTGGCTCTTGTGACTTCGCTTGGCCAACTGTCGCTTGTGATATAAAGACAAGGATAAAAACAGCAGAATCCCTCCTCCTATGGATAGGCTATATAAAACGTAGTTTTTGTAAGCCACAGAGATTTCACCTTCTTTCTCATAGTAGGACTCTACGAGGTAATTGGCAATTTTAGCTTGTACGGCAAATTCTTGTTCCACAAGTTGCACATATTTTTCATTGTACTTAACATACTGCTCTGTATCTTCTATCTGTTTTGCATACTCTTTTAAAGATGCAAAAACTTGTTTTTTCAAAGCGAGAAAACCCGATTGTTCGGCTACCTCATTAGCCTTAGTTAAAAACAATAAGGACGTTTCATAATCTTGGCTTTTTAAATAAGAAACACCTAAGTTATTGTATATAAATCCTTTTAATGGACTTTGGGGGTTATTAGAAGCTTGCAGTTCAGCCAAAGCTTGTTCGAGTATTTTCACTGCATGATTCACTTTTCCGAGTTTCATGTAGTTTTCCCCAATTAATTGATCGGTACTTGCGAGATAAAAAAAACGCTGTTCAACATTTTCTACTTTTTCAAATTCGAGTCGTCCTTTACTTAACGAGGTGATTGCATCAGTAAACCGCGTACCTGTCATGTGGTAGTACGCTTGTTCTTGTTGTAGATTTCCCTTTAAAATAGCCAATTCTAAGGGATCTTTCATCAACTTACTCCAATGTTTAGCTTTCACCAAGGACAACTTACCTAAACTTTCGATTCCATTTTCGCGATACAGGGTGGATAAGGCCCCTTGAATTCTCGCTTGCAAATTGATATGACGTACACTGGCAGCAAGGCTATCCGCCTTTTTTAAGGTTAAGATCGCTTTATCCCGCACCCCGTACTGTCGCAGTAAAGATGCCTTTAACAGGCTAACCTCTATTTGTTGCACAGGCGTACTTGCTAATTGTTCTAAATCAGAAATATGCATCAAAACATCTTGGGGTGTATCAGTCAAAACAACCTTCGTTGTATGTAAATAAAGGCTATCGAATGCATTATTTTGAGCGTAGCCAGAAACAGTAACCAGAATACAAAATATTATTCTAAAGTTCATTAAATCGCACTTTTTAAGCTAATTCAGGATAAGAATGGCTTATATTTATTATAATAGAAATTTATAGACTGTACTACTTTGCTATAGGCTACATTCTTCGATGCGTTCTCACCGGAGGAGTATTACATGTAAAGCAACTCAAAAAAGCCTATGTAAAAACATAGGCTGAATATCAAACACAAATATAGTAACACAAAAATCAAATTGGGGACCTGAATCTATTTTTTAATCGACGATTTATTACTCATATTCTTTTCGTGTTTTCAATCTAACTCATAAATTTGTTATTTTATAACAAGAAAAATATTTGCAGTCTTTCCTTTTACAAATATTTAACAAACTTTCGTTAATTTAAAGAAATACGCTTTACGAATTGCGTAATACAACAAGGTAGCATCAAACTAATCCCATGAGAATCAAACCCTTGATTCCTATTTTTTTTTAGCACAAAATAGGGCGTTTTTTCGTTCTAAATTCAATTTTTCTTCCTAAAAACCTATAAGTCCAGTAAGTGGGCTCATTTCTTGTTTGACGGTAGATCAGCATCAAAAAACGACTAGGTTTTTGAGTTTTTTTCGTCATTTACCCGATATATACAACAATAATCCAAACAAATAAATCGTTTTAATAAGAATAATACGCATAAAAATACGTATATTTAAGAGTAAATAAAAAACCCATTGCCATGAAAGAATTAGAATTAACCCGCCCCATCGAATTATTTTTGGATCTCAGTGATCCAATTGTTCTTCAAGTTTTTGCCATTCACCACAGCAATTGCAAAATAGCTCCGCTCTTTCTCACACGAGATGAATCCACGCACTTAAGTCTATTATACAACAAGCAATTAGTAAAGCTGTTAGAGAAAAACAAAAATAAGATGGAAGCTGCTCTAGGATCCATTGAAGACCTATACTTCCAGCAGGAGGCATTTATAACAGATGATCAGCCCTTAAAAAACGGTGATTTGCCTACAGTGAATTACCTACTCATCGAATTAAAAAAGGAAAAACAGAAAATACTTTTACTCAAAAAAGTAACGGATAAGCAGTTGATCGAAGGTCGAAAGCACAGTCTTTCCGCTGCGGCTTCCCCCATCATCAAACAGCGAAATGTTTTGGATCTAACGCCAAAAATACACGCTATATCCATTGATAATCATACCTTTATTACCTAAAAAAGAAACGAAAGATCATCAACCTCGATGTTAATTTCGACCTGCATATACCGTCCACCTTTTTGTTCCTTCTGTGAACAAAATCTCTAATTTTTTGGTATCCAATCGGATGTAATTGGTATCTAAGGCGTTTTGATTCAGTAGGTTTTTGGCTCTATTTTCTTCAAAGATGACTTTGGAAATTGTCGGTATAGCACCTGAAAACACAAAGGAAGTTTTAGGTCCTATCTTAATGACCTCAATAAATGTGGTATCACATTGAATATTTTGATGTTGATCTTCAAATACGACAACACCCTGATATCGACCAACAAAAAAGCGAGCAGCGGTAATTTCTCGCCTTGCTCCTCCTTTAAAAACAAGCAACAAGAGAAAAATACCAATACCTAACCAATCTAAAATGATATAGATTCTTTTTTTTGTATTCATTGTTTTGATTACTTTATCAAACCAACACAAATAGCATACTAATTTTATATTTTTAAGTATTTTTTAACCTTTTTTACATTATTTAAAAAATCAAAGGGATTTTATCTTGATCTTAAAAAACAGCTAAAATGCGAAAGCAAACGCTTTTATTATAACTATATTTACATTAAATTCGAGTTTTATAGTAAAAGTCACAAGAAGTAGTTTAAACATTATTCTGGTCACTTGAATCAAGTACAATAAAATTGTAGATTCTGTTA
>JASLHL010000159.1 GCA_030152225.1 Flavobacterium sp.
TTCATTACATCTAATCGAAAAAGAAGATTTTCTTATGAAGTGAAAATCAAACAAAATAGTAACGAAGTGAGGTACACCGAAACGTAGGAAAAATCATCTAAATAAGAATGAATATCATCACAAAAAGCAAAGAGCAAAGAGTAAAGAGCAAAGAGCAAAAAAACAACAAATAAAAAAGGGAGTAAGAATTAGATCTTACTCCCTTTTATGTTTGTAGCGAAGATTACTCTTCACCTTCACCTTTTACTACCAAACGGACTCCTTCTCCGTGGATATTTAAAATTTCAACCGCTTCGTCTAATTTTAAATACTTTCTTAATTTTGCAATATAAACGTCCATACTACGAGAAGTAAAATAGTTATCATCTCTCCATATTTTCGTTAAAGCAACTTCTCTTGGCATTAAATCATTTTCGTAAATTGCCAATAATTTCAGTAATTCATTTTCTTTTGGGGACAACTTAATTGGTTCTTGATCTTGGAAAGTTAAGAATCTCAATTTAGAATTCAAATGAAATTTACCGATTTGGAATTCAAATTTTGTGTTATCTGTTTTTACTTCAGATGTTTTTCTGTGAATGATTGCTTTGATTTTCATCAACAACACTTCTGAATCAAAAGGTTTGTTTAAGTAATCATCAGCTCCTACTTTGTATCCTCTTAATACATCCTCTTTCATCGATTTTGCAGTTAAGAAAATAATAGGCACTTCCTTGTTCTTGTCACGGATCTCCTTGGCTAAAGTAAATCCATCTTTGTAAGGCATCATCACATCTAGAATACAAAGATCGAAAGTATCGCGTTTGAACTTTTCAAATCCTTCCATTCCATTCTTAGCTAAAGTGACTTCAAAGTCATTAATTGCTAAGTAATCTTTCAAGATCGCTCCAAAGTTTGGATCGTCCTCGACTAATAGAATCTTTTTGTTGTTTGTTGTTTCCATATATATATTGATTAATTTATTAATGGCATTTTAATAATGAACGTACTTCCCTTACCTTTTTCACTTTCAACATATACCTGTGCATTGTGGTCTTCTACGATTTGTTGTACGTAAGCCAACCCTAATCCATGTCCTTTTACATCGTGTAAATCACCTGTATGCTCACGATAGAATTTATCAAAAATTCTCTTTTGTGCATTTTTACTCATCCCTACTCCTTGGTCTACTACTTTTATCAAGATAAAATCTTTGATATTTTCGGTATAGACATCAATAATAGGTCTTTCTTTCGAGTATTTTATGGCGTTGTCTAACATATTGACCATTACACTGGTCAGATGGAATTCATTTCCTAATATATCGGATCTTCTTGCATCGAGATGTAGGTTAATTTCACCTCCTCGGTCTTGTATGATCAAACTAACGTGATCTACTGCAGATTCGATAACTTCATGAATATCCACCGCTTCTTTATCTGCTTCAAACTCTTTCTTTTCGAGCTTGGAAATTCGAAGCACATTTTCCACTTGTGCATGCATGCGCTTATTTTCTTCCCGAATCATATTCAGGTACCGCTCAACCATTTCGGGTTTTCCGATTACCTTGGGATTCTTTATCGCATCTAATGCCAGGTTAATTGTTGCTATTGGCGTTTTGAACTCATGCGTCATATTGTTGATAAAATCTGTTTTCATTTCTGAAATCTGTTTTTGTTTAATCAACTGATTGATCGCATTTAAATACGCAGCAATAATAACAACTGTGAATAAGATAGACAAAAATGTAATTCCAATTAACGAAGAGAATAAATATTTGCTCTTCTCTGGAAAAGTTACATACAAATGATACTTACTTTTTCCGTCATTATTTTTTAAAATTGGCACACCATAAGTGGAACCTTCGCTATATTCGAATTCATCCGACTTAATTTTAGTAGCCAGCCCTTTGTTGTAAACACCAAATTCAAACTTGGCATTTACTCCATATTGATGTAGCTCATTTTGTAATAATTCATTGAGCTTTTCTTTCGAAATACGCTCATCTACTCGTTTTAGCGCTACGATGTCTTTGAAGTAAATCTCAAACTGTGCTTTGTCCAAAACGTCTAAATTTCCTGATTTTTCAATTACTTCATCAGGATAATTTTGATGTAAATTATCACTTCCTCGATCAAAGGAATTTCCTTTGTGGATCTCGGTTTTTCGCCTAGCTACAAAACTTTTAATATTTGTACTATCGGCTCTCTTGTCAAAGAACGAACTTCGCAAATTAAAATCTTCAAGAATCAATGTGTTAGAATAAAATACTGACTCATTGGTTATTGGATTGCGTTGATAAATAACGATCTCTTTTAATTCACTTTGCTTTGGCGGTTCGCCAATACTATCCACAATTGTATTGTACATTTTGTAAAATTCCATTGCTTCATTTTGTTCAATAGAATTTGAAACGTTTCCAATCACTTGTTGGACATGATACTTGAACTGTTCTTCATTGTTATTATACGAACTAACAATCCAATATAATTGTACGATGATGATTCCAATCAATGAAAAACTCATTATACCGACAAGTATCCTAAATCGTAATTTATTCATCGCAATTCAAAATTATGATTAAAAATATATATTCCCTAGTAGTTAACATAAAATTAACCGATTAAATTAAATGATTTTTTAAATTAATGTCACGTATTATCGAAATAATATCACTTTCAATTGATTTTTTGTTATTATTTTCAATTATATATTGACTTCTTCCTACCTTTTCTTCGTCTTTCATTTGATTATTTATAATTTTTCGTACTTGTTCTTTTGAGACTCCATCTCGTGCCATGACCCTTTGAATTCTAACTTCTTCTGGCGCAACCACTAGTACAATTAAATCACAACTTTTTTCCAATCCATTTTCAAACAAAATCGCACTTTCCTTCATTACAATAGGTGCGTCTTTATTTGTTTCTAACCAATGTTCAAAGTCTTCTTTTACACGGGGGTGAACCACTTGATTTAACTGTTCCAACAACTCTTTTTGATCAAAGACTACTTGTTTAATTTTCGCTCGATCAAGCAAGCCCTGTTCCGTAATAACGGAGGTTGTAAAGATTTGTTGTACAGCTTCTACTACATCAGGTCTATCCATGATAGCTCGTGCTCTTTCATCGGCAATATAAATGGGAATGCCTTGTTTTTCAAACAATTTTGCAACCGTAGTTTTACCACTACCAATTCCTCCTGTTAAACCAACAACGATACTCATTCTTTTCCTACTTTTCCTATTTAAAAAACATTTCGGGCATCCCTATTTCGGGCTGTTTTTTCAACACATGCAAGATATAGTTTGACTTTACAAATCCCGTGCCGTAGCCATAAAACTGTACTAAAACTGCACAAATTGATAAAAACGAAACCTTAAAACTCTTCTCTTTTAACAAAGATATTATAAATATCAAGAAAAAATACAATAAATAAAGAGAAAAAAATGAATATAATCCCACAAACAGGAGTAAAAGACTTATAAAAAGCCCTATCAAAAACAAACTAGGGAACCAATACGTCATTTTAGCATATATAGGATAACGCTGATTGAGAATAGGCCTAGCCTTTCCAAACTTATTGACTTGCGTATAGAACTTTTTCCAATCAATTCTGCGTTTATGGTACACATATGCTTTCGGAAAAAGTTGAGTATCAAAACCTAAGTTCCAGAGTCGGATGGTTAAATCAGGATCTTCTCCTGGGTGTATTTTACCAAAACCACCAGATGCTTCGAATGCTTTTTTTGAAATTCCCATATTAAAACTACGGGGCTGAAATTTACTCAGTCGTTCAGAACCTCCTCGAATACCTCCTGTAGTTAAGAATGATGTCATCGAAAAGTTAATTGCTTTTTGTACGGGTGTAAAACTAGGTAAAGCTTCATCAGGTCCACCAAAACAATCGACATAGCTTTCTTGCAAATAGCGATCTACCGTTGCTAAATATCCTTCGGGAATGATACAATCGGAATCTAAGATGATGTAATAATCGCCTTTTGCCTTTCGCATCCCATAGTTTCTGGAATCTCCTGGGCCTGAATTACTTTTATAATAATAGGCGATATCCAATTGATCTTGATATTTCTCCACAACAAATCGCGAATCAATAACCGATCCATCTTCTACAATTACCACTTCGAAAGCACCTTGAAAAGTTTGCTTAGCTAAACTAGCCAACAATTCATCCGTTTCATCTGGTCGATTGTAAACAGGTATAATAAACGAATAATACATGATCTTCTTAATATAGCAACAAAAATATCGCTTCCTAAATTGGAATACAAAATTTACTCCTTATATTTATGTATATTATTTATATTCTTTACATGATAATGTGTAAACTTTCTAAAAAAAGTAAGACGACTAGGTGTAATTAATTTTAAATATTTGAAACTTTATTATATGAATGCAATTAATATACTTTGGGTTGATGATGAAATTGATTTATTAAAACCTCATATTATCTTCTTAGAAAAAAAAGGCTATGCCGTTTCAACAGCTACCAATGGGGCTGATGCGATAGATTTAGTGAATCAACATCATTATGACATTGTTTTTCTCGATGAAAATATGCCTGGATTAACAGGATTAGAAACGCTAAATGAGATCAAAAGCATTAAGAATAGTCTTCCTATTGTGATGATCACCAAAAGTGAAGAAGAATACATCATGGAGGAAGCGATTGGTGCCAAAATCGCAGATTATTTGATCAAACCGGTAAACCCCAATCAGATTCTGCTGTGTTTGAAAAAGATTTTAGACGATTCACGCCTTGTTTCTGAAAAATCTTCATTGAGTTACCAGAAAGAATTCCGCACTATTGCGATGGACTTAATGGCAATTGACACCTATGAGGATTGGATTTCCCTCTACCGAAAACTCTTGTTTTGGGAGACTAAACTAGAGGATATTGAGGATCAAAATTTAATCAACATCTTAGAAGGACAAAAGAGTGAAGCCAATAGCTTATTTGGCAAATTTATAGAGAAAAAATACGAAACATGGATCAACTCAACGGCTGATCGACCGACTTTTTCACATGAAATATTCAAAAAATGGGTGGTTCCTGAATTAAAAAAGGAGAACAATAAAATTCTCTTCCTCGTCATTGATAATATGCGCTATGATCAGTGGCGATCTTTTGAGCCTATTGTGTCCAACTACTATAAAATAGAAAGTGAACACTCGTTTTTCTCCATTTTACCTACCACCACGCAATATGCAAGAAATGCAATTTTTTCGGGTTTAACGCCTTTACAAATGGAACAAATGCATCCCAATTGGTGGAAAAATGACATTGAAGATGGTGGGAAAAATTTACATGAAAATGATTTTTTACAAGCGCAATTACAGCGCTTGCGCTTAACAGTTCCCAATGAGTATTTTAAAATTGTTGGGCAAAGAGATGGGCGAAAATTAGTCGATAATTTCAATGCGATTAAACACAACCAACTGATTACCATTGTCTACAATTTTGTTGATATGTTATCTCATGCCAAAACAGAAATGGAAGTAATCAAAGAATTGGCTTCCAATGACAAAGCCTATCGTTCGTTGACGACCAGCTGGTTTAAAAATTCGACCTTGCTCGATGTGATTCAACAAGCACAACAAGCAGGCTTCAAATTAATTATCACCACAGATCACGGAACCATAAACTGTAATACGCCTTCTAAAGTGATTGGTGATAAGAATACGAGTTTAAATCTCCGTTATAAAACAGGGAAAAGTTTAACTTTTGAAAAAAAGGATGTCTATGTAGTAAAAGATCCAAAAAAGATACAGCTTCCCGCCATAAATCTAAGTAGTTCCTTTATTTTTGCAAAGAATGATTGCTTCTTGGCCTATCAAAATAATTACAATCACTATGTATCTTATTTTAGAAATACCTATCAACACGGTGGGATTTCCCTGGAAGAAATGATCGTTCCCTTTATTATTTTAAATCCAAAATAAATGGAATTTACGTATCAACTTGACGAAATTGACCAAATAGCAGCAGCGGTATTACCGTTGCTCGCTCATAAAATTGTGTTGTTTCAGGCGCCTATGGGTGCTGGAAAAACGACCTTTATCAAAGCATTGGCTAAGCAATTACAGATCACGGAAATGACGAGTAGTCCGACGTTTTCTATTGTTAATGCCTATCAAATACCTGAATCGACAGCCTCATTGTATCATTTTGACCTGTATCGTTTAACGGAAGAAGAAGAGGCTTATGACTTTGGTTTTGAGGAATATTTAGATAGTGGAAACTGGTGTTTTATCGAATGGCCAGATAAGACGCCTAATTTAATTCCCGATCAACACAGTACCATTCAGATTGATCTGGTGGACACACAGGTTAGAAAATTAATTATCACCAATGCTTAAAATGTAATGTATGGCTAAATTATATCCTTTTTCTAAAAAAGCACTACTGCCTCAAGAAGAGTGTCTGTTGGTTGAGCCACGTAAAGGAGAATTATTCATTGGGGTTCCCAAAGAGAATTTCACCCTGGAGAAACGCATCTGTATCACACCAGAAGCTGTGCAAACCCTACATGCTTATGGACATCGCGTATTAATAGAAAAAGGAGCTGGCGAAGCTGCTAGTTATAGTGATTTAGAATACAGCAAAGCAGGGGCTGAACTTACAACAGATACAAAAAAAGTATTGGGCTGTCCCATTGTTGTTAAGGTAGTTCCACCGACGCTTGAGGAAATTAAGCACATGACTCCACATAGTGTATTGTGGTCAACTATTCAGTTAAAAACCTTAGATCCCTCCTATTTTAAAGCCTTGGCAAAGAAAAAGATTTCGGCTATTGGATTTGAATTTATTCAAGATAAAAACGGTTCTTTTCCAGCTACGAGTATTTTAAGTGAAATTGCGGGAATTGCTTCCATACAAATTGCGTCGGAATTAATGACGACCACGAATAATGGCAAAGGACTTTTAATGGGTAATATCACAGGTGTTGTTCCGACAGAAGTAGTTATTTTAGGAGCGGGAATTGTTGCTGAATACGCCGCTAAAACAGCGATTAGCATGGGTGCGAATGTACGTCTTTTTGACAATTCTATCCAGAAGTTAAGACGTTTACAGAACAACCTCCCCTTTCCTGTTTCTACATCAACCATTCAAGACAAAATTTTGTTGAAAGCTTTGATGCGTTGTGATGTGGTGATTGGAGCTATACGCGGTAAAAATCGATCGCCCATTGTCGTAACGCAAACCATGGTAGAAAGCATGAAAAAGGATGCGGTTATCATTGATGTGGCTATTGATAATGGAGGATGTTTTGAAACTTCCGAATTAACCACGCATGAACATCCTATCAAAAGAAAATACGAAGTCATCCATTATGGCGTGCCGAATATTACCTCGCGCTATTGCAAAACAGCTTCCATGGCGATTAGCAATGTCATTACGCCCTTTTTATTGGATTTTGCAGATAATGGCAGCCTAGAAGGCACTGTTTTTACTGATAATATACTCAAATCAGGGATTTACACCTATAAAGGTTTAATCACCAATAAAGTGGTTGCTGATTGGTTTAATCTCGACTATAAAGACATTCGACTTTTTGCTTTCTAATTTTTTGCCAATTATTTAGTTTTACAAAGCTATATTGCTACTTTTGTACAAATTTTGAAAAAATGAGCTTTATACAACGACTTGCGTATTACTTGTTTGGCCTACTGATTGGCTGTATGTTTTTATTTTACTTTTTTGGAGAAAAGAAAACGGAGTTTTGTTATTTACCCAATTGTAGAGTTTTAAAAGATTTGAGAAGCAAGCCCGTTCAATATAGCGCTGATGCCGAAACCATATTCAAAGAAGGCTGGGTTACTGAAGAAGATATTCGAAAATCTTTACAATATGGTAAAGTAGATTTCGACAAGAGCAATGTTGATTTCGAAGAAGGCAAACTCTACGTAATTAGTGGGCGAACTGCCAACAATGACCCTATTACAATCAAAATAGTAAACTATACAGACAAAGTAAAACTTTTAGCTATAACAAAGCCCTAATTTTTAGGGCTTTTGTCTTTTTATAACTGGTCGATTTGCTTTCGATGTGGGAGTGTCAGTTGCTTAAATGCAGTTGGTGTCATCCCTGTTATTTTTTTAAATTGCGTACTGAGATGGGCTACACTACTATAATTGAGTCGAAAAGCAATTTCCTTTAGGCTCAATTCATCGTACAACAACAATTCTTTTACTTTTTCTATTTTCAGCTGGATAAAATACTGTTCTATTGTGGTGGATTCTAGCTGTGAAAAAAGCTGTGTTAGATAGAGGTAATCCTTGTTTAATTTCTTCGCTAAATAAACGGAAAGTGGCACTTCCAAAATCAATTGTTCCCCTTGAAGCAGTTCAATAAGCAGGGACTTAATTTGGGTGACGCCCTGTCTTTCTTTATCATTGAGCAACTCGAAACCTATAGCTTCTAATTTTTGACTGATTTTTTCTACTATTTCAGGCTCCAATTGCACTGGCAGTTCAACTTCACCTAACTTTATCGCTAAGGGCGTGTGTTGCATAGACTCAAAGATCTGTTCTACGGCAAGTATGCATCGATGACAAACCATATTTTTGACAAATAGTTTCATCTGGCTTTATTTTTTTTCAGGTTGAAACTCCATATCATATAGGTCTAAACCTATTGCCCAAAAGTCTTTTTGAATTTGCTGGGTTACAAAACCATATTTTTCATAAAAGGGATAGACCACTTGAGAAGTACGTACGCGAATGCAATCAATTGCCGGTATTTTTTGCAAGATTCCCAAGCGATACAACAGCAAGGCACGTCCTATGCCCTTGCCTTGTGAAGTCGGTGCAACAACATCCCAACTGATTCGCCCCTCTTTTTCTTTGACTAAGATATTGATTCCTCCTGCTCCTAGCAATTGTCCATCTTCTTCGACTACAAAATATTGGTCTAGTTCTTCCTCTAAGTAACGTTTGTATTCCTCTACCTCTTCTGGAGCAAAATACAAAGGTACATTCGACTCAATCAATTGGATTAAGGCATTTTTATCTGATGGTATATAAGGGCGTATTTTCATAATGTGACTGGTTTTACTTCCAAAGATAAAAAAAAGGAAATGAACATTCGAATACACCAATGCTTGAGAAGAAAAGAGTACATAAAAAAAGCTACCTCCTATGAGGTAGCTTTCCTTTATACGTTTAACAAATGTAATGAATCGCTTAATTCTGGTTTTTCTTGTATAAAACTATTAACCCATTCTCCTAATTGTTCCACATCATAAGGAACTAAATGGTTTAATGCTTTTTGTAACTCTTTATAAAATAATTTCGAATCAAAACTAACGCTTTCTAAAACAGTCTTGGCATAGTTCAACATTACTCTTGTTTTCATAACTCAATATTTTAAAATCTTACTTCAAGTATAAACATACTCCTTTTTTTGAGTAAATCAAGTTTCTACTCTATTTTTTAATATTATTTTAATACTTCAGTTTTTTAGGTCAAACACCCTTATAAAACGTAAAAAATTCAAAGTTATTGTATGAAGTACAAAAAAAATAAGGTTTTGATACGAATAATAGAATTTAAGCTTTTTCTATTTAGTTAATCGTAAAAAATCGACAGTAGAATTCAAAATAAGTTGTACTTTACTTCCTCAACAATTACGCATTCGTTTAACACATAACCCTTTGATAATGAAGTTTAAATCCCATTTATCTCGTGCAGCTGTTCTTATTTTAACGATAATTTTTTTGATAACAGCAGTAACTTTTGAAATTTTTGAATTGAGTTCATTACCTGCGCAATTCTTCGGTACTTTATTAGGGGTGGTGATTACTGCTATCATCACTGTATTACTCTTACAGGGACAAACGAAGAGTGAAGAATCAAGGGAGCGAAATTTGATGGTTTTTGAAAAGAAGCAAGAAGTGTTTTTTCACTTTTTAACGCAGCTCAATACTATTTTGCAAAAGGAGAAACTAACCTTGCATTTAAGTCACGATAAAACCTTAGCACGTGAAGTAAACAGTTTACAGGATTTGCTTTTTGAATTTGGTTTTTTACAGATGCATACATCTTCCGAAACCTTTGATCAAATTTTGGTTTGCGTTGGCAATTTAATGGAAGAGAGTAAAAAAATAAAGCACATTGAGGAGAAAACGGAACACGATTTTGAAGTGTATTATAAAGTATTGGCTACCGATTTCTTTGCGATTGTTTCCCTGTTGAAATTAGAACTATACAAATCAGCACCAACATCTATTGACAAACATCAATTGGATCGTATCATCAAGCTTTCCTTTTAGCTAATCAGGAGAAGAATCTTTCCCCTTCCCGCTTTTTTGTCTTGTGGCTTATCTGTTTACTAAAATAAGGTCCCTCTCAACCTACTGTCCCAATGCTGCCTTAATTCGCTCTAATGCTTCTTTTTCTGTTATGCCTTTGTAAAAATCGTGGACTAATTGATTGCCTTCTTTTTGGTGTAAATAGATAAACGGTCGTCCTTTTTCATTATCTACTTCAACATTGGTTCCCATTTGCATACAGGTATCAAAATCATAAGGAGCCAGGTGATTATTCAACCAACCAAAGTAGGTTGCTTTAAATGATTTATTGTCGAAATTTTCATAATACGCTTTGAAGCTTGTTTCACTTAGAGATACCCATACCCCATAATCCAAATCTTGGCAAGCATCTACCACAGTTTGAATTAAAACAACGCGAATGAAATAGTCGGTTTGTTCTGGGCGAATAATGGCACAGAAATCACTTGTTACTTCTGCATTTTCTTTTTCAGCTTCGCTCAATTGCGCATAGCTCAACGGCGCTGGATAGGCTAAGGCAGGCCAATATTCGTGTTCTTTTCCACAGGTTGTACAGGTATATTTCATGCTCTTTTTATTTGCAATAGTACGAAAAAAACAGAGAATTTAGAGCAGTGTTTGGCGTTCGGCGTTTGGCGTTTGGTGTCTGGCGTTCGGTGTTTGGTTGTATGCAATCAAAAAAAATAGGACACTCGATACGAGCATCCTATTTCCATGACATACGATGTAACTTGTTTATTGTGCCCAAATTAATTTGGTATTCATTAAATCTCCCCCCATTCGTGTTGCAGCGGCATCTTTATTGACTTTATTAACGAGAGTAAGATCTGTTGGATAGGTAATCCGTTCAGGTAAATCGGTTAATCCATTGGCAGCATTAAAGGTATATTCGGTTTGCTTTTGAGGTCCTGGGGCAATTAATTCGTGGCTTTGTCCAGGTAGCAACAATGTTTTAGGATATTTGGTCCTTCTGTATTCTGCCCAAGCTTCATAAGGTTGAAAAAATAACGCAATATACTTTTGAGTGAGGATCGTTTCTGTATTTACAAGCGTCATCTTTGCTAGGTAATCTGTAATAGTAGCTTCTGATATTTCCCATTTTTGCATAGAAGCTTTGATTCCATTCCTGTAATTTTCTTGGGGATTAATATCTAATTCGGCTAAAATAAACGCCACTTCAGCGTATTCCATCAATATTTCAGTATAATCTGCTTTGTAGATGGTTCCACTAAATTGGGAGGCATAATCTGCTTGACTTCCCGTATAAGCATCTACCAATCCGATTGGCATTCCCGTATAGAAATCAGGGGTGCGTTCTACATAATTATTCTTTTCAATACAGGGTTGTGTTGCTTTACTGCTGTCATAATAAAAGGCGAGTGTTACTTCTGTTGTGTTTCCTATACTATCCGTAACTGATTGACTAATTGGCGCGATCATTTTAAATAATCGAGGATCAATAATTGTAGCAAAGGGATTGGGATGTGTTGATTTGTTTTCTCCTTTTAGCAATTCGACAAAGGTATTTGTTGGCGAAAAATCATTTCTTCTTGAAACAAAAGAATCGAAATAGAATGGCGCTGGTTTGACTGGATCGTTTTGAAATTTCTGCCCTACATTATCGGCATTAGATTCCATCAAATCAGCCGTATTCGCTGTCAATTCAGCTAGATGTGATTGCGCGATTGGGATGACATTTTTGACGCGATTGGCTATTCTTAAACGCAGTGAATTGGCAAATTTCTTTAGTTTAAGCGGAGAGCCAAATAAGAAATCTCCATCGGTAAAGACATTCGTTGCTTTCATATTTATGGATGCGGCTGCCTCTTTCAATTCATTCATTAAATCGGTATAAATTTTATCCTGAGGGGCAAACTTGGGTGTTGTTATTTCGTTTGCTGTACCCAAGGTCATCGCCTGAAAATCGGGATCTTTAGTCGCATAAGAGTAGTAAGGAACATCGCCATACATATCGACTAATTGCAATTGTGCGTAAGCGATCATAATGCGCGCAGCGGCCAATTGATTCGCAGGATCGCCATACGATGCTACCTGCTCTTTATTGGCGGGATCTGTAACGATATCGATAATTTGTTTGTATCCTTTGACGGCTAAAAAAATATCGGTATAGAGGCTGTTGTTCACCTCATTTCTAAATTGGTAGCGGTCTTCTGCGGTATAATTTCGTTGCGCAGAGTATTGAATCCACGGCAAAGCCATACGTCCAGAAGGCATTCCCCTTCTGGTTCGGGTCATCAATTCCTTATTCGTATTATTAAACAATCCATTGGTTGTGACTACTGTGGGTTTATTTGGATCCTTGTTAATTGACTCTAGATCTTTATCACAACTACTGAACAGCACAAGACTCATCAACAGGGCGAATGAGTAAATATATTTTTTCATGTGATTTACTATAATTTAAATTTAACATTCATTCCATATGATCGTGTTGAAGGCAAGGAAGCACCTTCAATGGCTTGTACATTATCGCTTGCATAGGATGCCATTTCGGGATCCATTCCTTTCCAGTCGAGGTTCCACGTAAAGAGATTCCGTGCATAGAGCGCAATAGTTATCCCTTTAAAAGGCCCCAGCCATTTAGTTGGCAGGTCGTAACTCAAGGTTATTTCTCTCAACTTGATGTAATCTGCATCAAATACATTTTGAGCGTCGACTGTCGAATTATGTCCTTTTGCCCAATCAATAGCGCTGACCACCTGATCATTTTTGGTTCCATCTTCTTTTACGCCGTCCAAAATCAATCCTTTTTCTCGAATATCTCCTGTAGCTGTTTCTTCTAACATACCGGAATACATGCCATACATATGGGTCGTTGAAAAGTATTTGCCCCCTTTTTGTATATCAATTAAAACACCTAGATTAAATCCTTTATAGCGGATACTATTTCGGATTCCCATATTGTAATCGGGTAAATAAGAGCCTAATGCTTCTACTTCTGTTGCTTTATACAATCCATTTTCACCAATTACTTTGTTGCCTTGTTTATCATAGACGTAATTGGTTCCGTATATTTGACCGTAGGTTTCGCCTATTTTTCCCTGTAGGGAAACGCGAAAGGGAGCTCTTGCAATTTCCACAGACTCTACGCCCTCTGCTAAACGAATCAATGTGTTTCTATTTTTGGCGAAGTTCCAGGTAATTTGCCAAGAGAAATCATCTACTTTCACAGGGGTTAGATTTACTGTTGCTTCAAACCCTTTGTTTCTCATATCTCCAGCATTCATCCATCGGTAGGCAAATCCAGTAGCGGCATCGTATTGTACTTTGGTAATTAGATCTTTGGTTTCAATTTCATAGTAAGACAATTCAAAACTGATTCGATTATTGAGAAAAGCGGCTTCCAGACCAATCTCTTTGGTGGTCATCAATTCGGGTTTTAAATCGGGATTATTGGCGGTATTGTCAAGTGCATAGGTTGGTTGATCTAAGAAAGGGCCATTGATTTGGTAGTAATTTTTCGTTCGATAGGCTTCCGTATCATTTCCCACTTGCGCCCAACCGAGGCGAATTTTCCCATAGCTTAACCAATCGATCTCGGGAAGCACATTTGAAAATATAAAGGTTCCTGTTAACGAGGGGTAAGTCACTGATTTTTTTACTGTTGAAAACCAATCGGTTCGCACTGTTCCATCGAGAAAGAGATATTCTAAGTAACTCAGACTAACAGAACCGAACACGGAGTTGGTACGTGTATGCGTCCAGTCATTCGAAGAACGCGCTGTGGCTTTGCTATTATTCAAATTATATAAATTGGGCAGATTAAGCCCACCTACTGTTGATCCAGAGAGGTAATCATTGCGTTTTTCACTTCGATTTACTCCGACAAACGCATTTAAACCAAAGGCTCCGAATTGATCGTCATAATGAAGGCGTCCTTCGTAGTTGTATTCCGAAATATTTCGCTTTGCTTGCGAATAAGAAGAAGTTGCTTGAGAACCCACCGCTACGCGCTCATCAATAGTCAGGCTGTACTGATCTCCATACACCGTACCGACAGCATAGAGGTTATCCGAAAAGTTATACGTCAATTTAGCATTACCAAACAATCGGGTGCGTACATCTTGGGAGGTATTTTCGTGAATGACCCAGTAGGGATTATCTGAATACGCAGGCATGCCATTATCCCAAGACGTTCGATTCCACGAGCGTTGATTGCCATTAACTAGTTTGTAGTCTTTCAACTTCTCGAAGTCAATTTGACGTTGTCCCCATTGAAAGAATCGCTCTACGACCGAATTGTCTCCATAGCCAACGACAGGGCGATTAAACCCTTTGGTATAAACGTAATTGACATTGGTTTCTGCTTTGAGGTTTTCGCTTATTTTCGTAGCGGCATTAACTGTAAAATTATTGCGTTGGAGCTTTGAGGTTGGCATAATCCCTTCCGTCACTTTATTGTTAAATGCCATTCGGATATTGCTTTCTTTGAATGACTTGGCAATGGATACGGATTGATTATGAGACACTCCTGTATTAAAAAAGGTCTTCACATCGTGTTTGGATTTGGTCCAAGGAATTTCTTTCATATAATCTTCTCCAAATTCGGGGTCAAAGGCATTCCAGGGCAGGTAAGGCGTTCCATCAAATTTAGGTCCCCAACTTTCATCCAACGCATATTCTGGAAGATTGTACACTTTGCCATTAATCTCTTGCTGTTTAAAGGACGAAGTAGAACCACCTCCATACTTTGTTTGCAGTTTAGGCATGATGTTCACCGATTCAAAAGAAATTCCCGAATTCACTTCAATTTCTGTGCGTCCATTTTTAGCTGATTTTGTGGTGTAAAGAATAACGCCATTTCCCCCTCTATTACCGTAGAGTGCAGAAGCGGGACCTCCTTTTAGTACCGTAATTGATTCGATATCATCGGGGTTAATATCCGCTGATCCATCGCCATAATCGCGTCCACTTGCTCCACGTTGCATATTAATATCCGCGATATTGGTATTATCGAGCGGAATTCCATCCACAACAAGGAGTGGTTGATTATTTCCCACCACTGATTTAATGCCACGCAAGACGATACGCGTTGAGCCTCCCATACTAGAAGGCGCTGTAACTTGTAAGCCTGAGACATTGCCCGAAAGTGCATTCACTGCATTGCTTTGCCCTGCACTCGAAATTTGTTCTCCTTTTACTTCTTGGGAGGAATACCCCAACTTTTTCTTATCTCGTTTAATCCCCAGAGCGGTTACAACAACTTCTGTGAGCATTTTTTCTACCGGAACCAACTGTACGTTAAATACCTTTTGATCCGCAACCTTGTACTGTACATCTTTCATCCCAATAAAAGAAAATAAGAGTGTGTCCCCTTTTTTTACTTTAATGGTGTACTTTCCATCCAAATCTGTTTGGGTGCCTTGCTGGGTGCCTTGAATTAAAACAGTAACACCGGGTAAGGACATTCCTTCATCTGTTACAACTCCAGAGAGTTCTTTCTCTTGTGCCAGTGCTATCTGAAAAAATAAGCACAGTACACTAAGATAGAGGTACCTTAATTTTACGTTCATTCTATAATTATTTGATTCATCTATTAATTAAAATTAACGTATCCTTTTCTATACTTATTTAAGAAAACAAACAAGCTTTCACACTGATTGAATCACAATTACATTATTGAAATTCAATAGATTATATATTATATTTTTCAATTACTTATTGACTTAATTTTTTACTCTAAAATTAAAAACCACCTTAATTTTAAGGTAATTTTAACTATATGTTTTTTTGAGTTGCCCTACTTATTGGGTTGTTTTTATTTGTTCTTTTAAAGTATGAAAGGAGGTACTTGATCCGAATCTTAGGGATTGGCTAATGGATTTCTCTTATTTTTTAGTTTTCATTTTATTATTCACACGATAAAATGGAGTACTTTGTACTATATTAATTCTTTGTTTATGCAGTCACTTCAAGATCTTTATCGTTTTTCTCAACAATTTACTTACAGTGAAGCGCTTATGCCCACGCTATTCATTGGTCATGGGTCGCCCATGAATGCCATAGAAGACACCGTATTTGCTCAGGGTTGGCACAAGCTGGGGCAAACGATCCCCACGCCAAAAGCCATTGTTGTTATTTCGGCTCACTGGCAGACCAAAGGAAGTCGTATTACAGCAATGGATTTTCCAACCACCATTCACGATTTTGGAGGATTTCCTCAAGCTTTATTTGACGTCACCTATCCTGCTCCTGGAAGTCCTGCTTTGGCCTTAGAAATACAAAATTTAGCACCTTCATTTGATCTTCACTTGGATCATGATTGGGGATTAGATCACGGTACTTGGTCAATTACCAAGCATATGTTTCCCAAAGCAAATATTCCAGTTTTACAGCTGAGTATTGACTACGATAAACCATTGGATTATCACTATCAATTAGCGGTACAGTTGCGTGAATTGCGAAAGAAAGGAATCTTACTTATTGGCAGTGGCAATATGATACACAACTTGCGTTTGCTTTCTTGGGATAAAATGAACAGCAATTATGGATTTGATTGGGCTATTGAGATTAATGCTATGCTACAAAATAACATTGCGTCTTACAACTATAAAGACTTGGTAGCCTATGAAAAGTTGCATCGACACATTCGGCTGGCTATTCCCACATTGGAACACTACATCCCCATGTTGTATACATTGGGCTTAAAGGAAGCCAAGGATGAATTGCTGTTTTTCAATGATGCTTATGTTGGTGGTTCGTTAAGTATGACTTCATTCCTCTATTACCAATAAAAAAAGTTGACAGTTTGTTAACGGTTGGCAGTTTACGAAACCACCTATAAAAATAAGAAGAGGCTGTCCCAAAAGGTCACCCGATGGCGCGGATTTGCCCCTTAAATCCGCGCCATCGGGTTCGTTACCTACAAAGCCTTTTGTTTTTACATGAATGTAAACGAAAAGGAAGTGGTTAGTTTCTTTCAGTAAAACGGAAAAGGACTGGGTTTTGTTCGGGTTTTGTTTGGGTTTTGTTCGGTAAATCGGGGGTAATCCCCCGTAAATACACATGTTTACCGAAGAAGACCCAAACAAAACTAAAATAAAACAAAATAAATAACTGAATATCAGTTGTTTGTGTTTTCACATAGGCACAAATAAAGCCATTTGAGCTTTCTTTTTCCATATCAGGAAGGGGGGTATTGCAGGTTAATTTCGACTGATGTAGGTTTGTAACGTATTCATGTAGCTGGTGAATAGCGATGAACGATTGTAAAAAAATAGTCAACAGTAAACAACGTAAATTATGGCAGAAATTAAAAGAGGAATTTTAGATGGTGCCGATCGCACAATCCGCACCATCGGAATGACAGTTTACGAAACACCCTATAAAAATAAGAAGAGCGCTCAAATTGAGCGCTCTTCTGGGCTTAGTGCTGCTTGTTTAAAATCCTACAGCAGGATTATCGAAAAAAAATTGCTTTATTGTTTTGCGCGTGGGTTACATTGCTAAAATAATGAACTCACTACGTCTATTTAACTGATGTTCCTCAACTGTACACGGTACACCATTGCTACATTTGTTTAACAATTGACTCTCACCATAGCCACGTCCTGTTAGACGACTTGGATCAATACCTTGTTCAATCATCCACTTAATTGTTGATTTCACACGGCGATCGGATAGCTGCATATTGTAGG
>JASLHL010000091.1 GCA_030152225.1 Flavobacterium sp.
ACTTTTGCCTCAGTCTTTCATTGTCGCACAACAAGGCAGTGTGGATCTTGCATTTGTTCATCTTGTTTTTGACTTTCACACCCTGAATGAGCTGATGTTACCGACCAATTACAATTTTTTGAATGTTTTGGTTGAACAGCCCCATGTGAGGTTACAGAAAGCCGATGCGCTTCTTTTCGAACAGTATATACAGCTATTCCAACAACAAGTTTGCCTGTCGTCTATTTTTCAAGCCGATGCTTTGCGCTATCTTCTGTATTCATTCATTGCACAGATTAATCGCGTGTATCAACAGGAAGAGGAGGCGATGCAACCCAGTACGAGAAAAGATGCGATTGTCTTTCAGTTTTACAACTTATTGCATCAGTATTACCTCGTGGAAAAGTCAGTGGGATTTTATGCAGATCAACTCAAGTTAACCCCGAAGTACTTAACCACGTTAATTCGCCAACGCACAGGTAGATCCATTTCGAAAGTAATCATTGAAATGGTGTTAATCAAAGCAAAAAATTACGTAGTAGCTACGGATTTACCGATCTATCAAATCGCAGAGCACCTCCATTTTGTTGATTCTACGACGTTTTGTCGTTATTTTAAGAAATATGTAGGCATGAGCCCACTACACTATCGTCAAATGCATGCTTAACAAAATCAAAAGATGAAACAACCACGCATACACTCATTTGAGCCTTTACTGAGTCCAGCACCTAAAGTCTTAATCTTAGGTACGATGCCCAGTGTGAAGTCCTTGGAACAACAAGAGTATTATGGAAATAAACAGAACGTGTTTTGGAAAATTATGTTTTCAATTTTTCAACAACCCTTCTCTACTAGTTATGCAGATAGAATTCGATTGATACAAGAACATCAGTTGGCGCTATGGGATGTTTTACAATCCTGCCAACGGCAAGGAAGTTTGGACAGTGCTATAAAAGAGGAAAAGCCAAATGATATCAAGCAATTACTTCAAGCCTATCCCAGTATTCACACTGTTGTTTTTTCAAGTCAAAAAGCGGAAGCTTATTTTAAAAAGTACATTGGACCGATTGATTCGATAAAGACGATTACCACGCCTTCTCCTAGTGGCGCTAATGCACGCATGACATTTGAAGAAAAACGGAAAAGTTGGGAAGTTTTAAAAATACTGGTGAAAAATAAAAAAACCGATGAACTCTGACTGTTCATCGGTTTTTAAGTAAACGGAAATCGCGCTTTACAATTTCGATTGTTCTACTTTGGTTTCTTTTATAGCCGTAGCTTATTGTTTAGTTTCTTTGATTGTATAAGAATAGGTGATTTCTGATGCTAGATATTTAGGGCCGTCTTCTGGTTTGTAATACATACTAGCTTTTGTTGGTAAATCACCCTCGTTATAGGTATACTCAATTGTAAAGCCTCCTAACTTTGTTATGTTGTTCGCAAAGTGATAAGTATTAGGAAGGATATAAGCATATTTTAAAAAATCTATGGTTAGATCATAAGGTAACGGACCAAAAGGATTTTGTTTATTGTCATAAGTCACCTTGATATTCTGGCCATTAAATTTTATATTGTTGATTTTGTTTGCACTGTCATAGCTGAAATCTGCCAATAGGGTTACGTCTTGACCATCATTTTTAATTAGCTGATTCTTTGAATTATAGGTAAAAATGCTTTCAAAACTGAAATTTTGTTTTGGCAAATTATAATGAGCCGATGTAAGCAGGTCTTTTTCGTAGGTATAGGTGTTTTTTGCATTGAGCCCCATGTCATTACCCGTAGCAAAATAAATGAGCTTTCCTTCCTGATTGAGATTGTGCTCCATTTTGAATGATGCAGAACCTGTGTTTTCATTGTTCTTGTAATAATGGACGGTTAAGGCAATAAAGTTGAGACTGGCGTCTTCCTTATAGTTGAAATCAAATGTATTGGCTATCTGAATTAATGGTTCTTCACTAGTAGTGACAGCGGGATCAAAAAAATCTACTTGATGAATTTTACTAATTGAATAGGTAGAAGTTACAGTTGGAGGGGGTGGAGGAGTAGGCGAGCTATCATCTGAGCTACAACTGGCGAATAGGAGTACTATACTAGCAATAAGTGTTGATGTTACTATTTTTTTCATTGAAATGTTTTTTATTATTTAACTAAAAATAAGTTAAATAAACGAACATAAAAAATAAATGAACTTAATTAGACGTTTATTTTATTTAAAATGTTGAGGGATGTTTTTTGTTGAAGTGAAAACAACAACAAATTGGTTTTATACATCATAAAAAAACCGATAAACAGTAAGGGTTCATCGGTTTTTAAGTAAACGGAAATCGCGATTTATAATTTCGATTGTTCTACTTTGGTTTCTTTTATTTTGTAGCTGTAATTGATTTCAAAATCAATGATTTTTTCTTCATTTTCCATGGTGTAGTATACTACTTTTAATGGAAGATCATTCTCATTGTAGGTATAATCAGCTTGTACCATTTGGCCGTCTAACACAATGGAGGTCACGTTATTCGGAAAGTGATACGTATAGGGAAGGATGAAGTTGAAATTAATTAATACACTTGTTAAATCAAAGGGTAAACTGTAGAAGGGCGATTTTTTATCATCATAGGTAAAAGATACATTCTGTCCATTGAATTTCATTTTATCGATTTGATTTTTGGCGTTATATTTATAATCGATGAGCAGGTTTGCTTCCAAGGCCTCGTTCAAAACCAGTTGATTGTTGTCGTTATAGCTAAGCTGACTCGTAAAACTACCTCCTTTGGATCTTAAGTTGTAAGTAATAGCGGTCAGTCGATCGTCTTGGTATTGATAGACGTAATCATCTACAGTTTCTCCCTTTTCTTTGATCTCCCAAAGTTTTAATCTCCCTTGTGGATCTAAGGTAGGTTGCAGTTGTAAATCCTGTTGAGGTATCGCTACTTGGTTTTTGTAAAGTGCATCTTTATATGTGATATGTTGTAGGTTGAAATCGGCATCATAGGTGAAATCGTAGTTGATATCAATAATTTTATCCTGTGGATTTCCTTCTCTCGTTGGGTCAGGAGATTCATAAAATGACTGTTGAATCTCGCTTATATACGGTGTTTTTTCAATGTGGTAGGTTGGTGGGGGTGGAGTAGAGGAATCATCTGAACTACAGCTGAACAAGAATACGCTCAAAGAAGCTATAAGAATCAACTTTTGTGTGTTTTTCATGGTTGTTTTTTTTAAATTTCGACCAAATATAGATAAAATTAAGTATGTTGTTGGGGTAAGTACAGTTTTGTATTGTTTTTTGGCTTAAAATTTTGTTATTATTTTCGTGTAAAAAAGATGAATTTTATGTAAATAAATAAGAGAATACATTTATATTTAGTTAAAAATTCTATGCGTATACTTGCTTTGTTTATTGGTTTGATTTCGTTGAATCTAGGGGCGCAACCCCAAGCGATTTTGAATCAAACGTCCTATCAGTTTTGGGTAAATGAACCCAGCACGCTACAGGAGAAAAATCCCTTGGTTATCTTTTTGCACGGACGAAGCTTATCGGGTACTAATATTGATCGTGTCAAGCGCTATGGTCCTTTGAGGGGAATTGAAAAAGGATTGAAACTTCCCGCTTACCTTGTAGCACCTCAGCTTCCATCAGGCGCATGGAACCCTGATAAAGTGGATGAAGTCGTGGCTTATATGATTGAACACTACGCCATCGATGAAAGTAAAATTTACGTTACGGGTATGAGCTTAGGCGGATATGGAACCATGAAATATGCAAGTAAATACGCCAGTCGCCTAGCGGCAGCTATTGCCATTTGCGGTGGTGGTGAAAATAGGGATGCTTGTAATTTGACGAGTCTTCCCATCAAACTCATTCACGGGGATAAAGACTTCATCGTACCCTTGAAGGAATCAAAAAATATCATGAACGCCATTAAAAAATGCGATACCAATGCACCCATTGAATTGCAAGTCGTCAAAGGAGGAAATCACGGTAGTGTGGAAGATCTATACCGCCATAATGCCCTGTATAATTGGCTGTTTGAGCATACAAAAAAAGAATAACGCAATCGTTATTCTTTTTTTGTATGCTGCCGTTTACTACTTATAGGTAGTTACTTCTTGTTTGATATAGGTATAGACTATTTCACGGCCAAATAAACCATTGTTATAGTATTTCGCTTTTAGCGGAAGATCTACTTCGTTATAAGTAAAATCAACCGTTGATAGGAATTCATGCCCCTGAAAAGTCGTAATATTATTTGGAAATTTATAAGTATAGGGAAAGGCAAAATCATAGCCGAGTAGATCTGTAGTTAAATCGAAGGGTAAAGCATAAAAAGGAGAACGCTTATCGTCATACGCAAAGTTATAACGTCTTCCATTCAGTTTGATTTGACTGATTTGATTCAAATCGTTGTATTTCATATCGATGATCAAATTTTCAGGAGCTGATGTATTATTAAAAATGCACTGCTTCTGGTCGTTATAGGTGAAGTGACTCGTAAAATTCCATTGTATTTTTAATCTGTCATACTGGGCTGTTTGTAACAGATCATTTTCATAGTTGTAGCGATAAATATCGGTAAGGGAGTCGTTTTCTCTAGAGTGAAATTCAGTTAATCGATTTTGTTCATCTAGGGTGTAGGAGAGGTTTGATGTAGTGGACTCAGTCGTGCCGTTATCAAAATATCGCGTTTCTATCCGTTCGATATCCGTTCGATGGAATGTACTATCGTAAGTAAAGTTGTAAATTACGTTTAAAAAAAGCTGAGGTTCAAAATCCACATCTTCGGAGTATTCCTCATAAAATCGCGATAGGCTAATGTTACTGAGGTGATATACTGTTTCGGTAACTGGTTGTTTTGTTGGAGTTCCATCATCTGAACTACAACTTAGGAAAAAAAGCGCAAGGCCTGATAGTATATATGTGTTTAATTTTTTCATTTGGATCTTATTATAGTTATAATTTTGTAATAAATATAAGTAATTACATCTGAATGTTAAAATTTAGTTCACCAAAATTAACATAAATAAAGTTGGTTGTTTTTATAACTAGAAACAGGAGAAGGTTATAGCATCAATATGCAAGCATTGGAGTAAAAAAAGCGCCTTGATGTTACCATTTATTGAGGAAGATTGTTGTCTTTCGGGTTGATGTGATAGACGATGGATAAAACCGGTAGTCCCCAAAGTTTCAGGCGCTGTTGTGCGAATAGTCCAGTTGCATGCGGTCTGACGGTCAGTTTATCTTTGAAAGAGGAAATAAACTTAGCCCAATACTTGTTTTCTGTGTCTTGTAAGAGGAAGTAAAAACCAGCATCTCCCCAGCATCTGCCACTAGAGTTAAGGATTAATTCTCCTTCTTGACCCACTTGGGGATTCATCAATACTGTTGCGTTGCCATTGGGTAAGGGAAATACGGCTTTTACAGCAGTGCCTCCCGATGGTAATTGGCAGCTACCATAGACGCCAGAAAAAATAATCGTACCAAGAGAAGGAAGGGTTCGCAACCAAAACGTATAGCGTACTTCGTTGGTTTTTGTTGTTATCAGTTGGATGATTTCGCTAGTAAGGGGTTCATTTTTAATTTTTGTATTTGTAGGAATATACAACTGTTTCAATCGGTTGCTAAATAAGATGTTGATTAAAAAACCAAAACCGATAAAAAGGGGATTCCAGCGAAGGCTCATACTGACGTTATACGATGAGGTTCGTTCATAAAAGTCAACAACAAGAGGGGCAATTTTCGCCTCATCCGTTGGAGATAATCCCAAAACTTGTATTGAGGGTAATAAACCTGTATTGACGCAACCACGCCGAACACTTAATTGTTCTTCTTTAGCCAATCGATATATGAATTGCTCTCCCACATCGCCCACTTGGCCAAAAGGGCCTATGAGCCACGGGGTTATTTGCGGATTGAATTTCCTTCCGCACGCTATTACCCATCGCTGAGTAAACCAGTCCTGTACCCGTTGTTTGGTAGAGATGCGTTTCATATTACTTGATTTCGTTGGGTTTAGGTACAAAACGTTGTTGTCCTTGCCATGTTCCATATTCGGCAATAGGTTTAAAGCGCAAGGTGCTAAACTCGAGGTGAAAATCCTTTCGACTTCGTTCTTGCATGGCTTTTTTGTGTCGCTGAGGTTGTTCTACCTTGCTATGTCCCAATACCATATCGGTCATTGTTTGGACAGAAGGCCAAATTGAAAAGGTAGAAATGGTTGTTGGAAAGCTAAACGACGCCAAGGCCAAGGTTGGGGCAGGGTGATCGCGAACTAGTTTTTCGGTAGGACGACCCCAACGGATAAAACGCGGAATCTGAAAATACTTCATCCGAGCAAGTGTCACGGCGACAACCGCTTCATTTTCTGTTGCTAGGTCTATACCCTCTTTTGGAATTTCATATTTAGATAGCACTCCCCATTGTCGAGCAAATTGCAGGCGAATATGCCAACCTTTTGTCAACTGTTTTCCAGTAGGATCTGTAGCTAAAAAATGATCCAGTGCTTCTTCATTTTCCCATTGTGCAAAAACCACAATTTGGCGTAATAAAAATCGAGAAGGCGATAAAATCGCTGAACCCAATACCATTGCATGCATCGTATCTGCGTGAATTAATCCCGGAATTGTTGCCGCTTTCGGAGGAAATACCAATATTTTTAGTGCGGAAAACAGTGAAAGTTTAGCGAGGTGATAGGAAAAGAGAGACATGATGGTATAGTATAAAATATTATTTCCACCTTTTAAGTTTCCATATCCAGTATAGTCCCCCTAAAGGAATCCCAACGGACCAAGCGGATTCAATGATACCTTGACCACTAAATCCTACACCAAAAAGGAATTGGAAGTATAGCAAGTGAAAGGTCACTCCTCCAACAGCAGAATAAGTAAACGAAGGAACATTCAACAGAATAACAGCGAGGTATTTCAACCACTTTTTTGGTAAGTTGCTTCGCTTTATTTCCCGAATAACATACATGTTGAAAAGCAACACAGCTAAGGGAATTAAGGCAGAGAACCAGAATAACAGTAGATTAGGTTTGTTGACCTTGACATCCAAGGTGCGAATATCGAGGATTTTATTTGAGGTATCGTCAAATAGAAGCTGAAATACACCCACCTCATCTCCGTTGTTGAATTCGACAAATGCTCGTGTCGTATTGGTTGGTGTACTTTCTTCGGGATTAGTCGATAGTGTCTTGGCCCATTTAACTAATGCGTATTCATAAGGCTTTTCACCAAAGTGCTCGTTTAGCATTCCTTTAAAGTGGATGAATTCTACGCGTAAGTTATCGGGATCTAAGCGTTGTCCTTCTCCATTTTCCAACTGCATGAGCGAAAGACAAGTGTCAAAATCTTCTTGTTTTAAGGCTTCAATAAAAGATTCTGTCGTAGATTCATATGTTTTGGCATTATTGAAAAAGCGACAACTTGTGATCAAGGATAAGGCAAGTAGAACAATCCCTATTTTTAAGTATTTCATAATTGATTTTTGGCAATGGTATAGTTCAAATGTACTCCATATCATCGGGTTAAACTAGTAAAATTAAAGGTGAAGTATCGAACTTCCTTTAAAAATGCATGGTTGATCATTTCTTCTTATTCATACACTTTTGCTCCTTGGAAAATAGTAGCAAAAGTATTCCAACTAGGTTCATCAGCATTGATATGTTGTTGGGTGTTGTTGTAATACCCTTGAATATCTTCCGTATAGCTTGCCAAAGCGTCTAAAAAGTCAGGTAAGTTTTGATTCTCCCATTCCTCAGGATGGTCAATCAAATTTTGACGGAGGAGGACCAAAAAAGCAGCAAAGCTCTTTCGGTCAGTGACAGTAAGATTAGTTAGTTCCAAAAGTGTGCGTATAATTGTGGACAAAGCTTTTGCATACTTTCAGGATCATTATCATTCCAGTCAAATTCGAATGAAGGGTAATTTTCTTCGTTTTGATCGAAATTGTCCTCGTCTATATAGTCATAGAGTTCTTCACCCGTTTGATTTTCAAAAGCTTCTAACGCTACATACCAAAAGCTCTCAAAGTCAAATAGCTCATCTTCTGCTTGGTCTTTGAATTGAATAAGCGTATCTGGATTGGTTTTGGCTAATTCATATGCCTCTTTTCCTCTGGAGATTACCCAATTTCTAAAGTATTCAAATCCATCATCGGAACATCCGCCATTCATGAGGTAACCCGCACACCACATTCTTGAATCATAGGTGTCATATAGGAGTTTGTCTGTTCTCAAGCGAAAGCCAATCATCTCTTTTGGCGTTAATTTTTCAAGGGCTTGAATCAGATATGCTTCTTGAGTATCTTGATCAGTTGAATTAGCTATGGATGCTGCTACAATGTCCCAAAATAGGGTTTCATCTAACATCTCGGCTGTTTTTTCTAACTTTTTCATGTTTTTTATTTCTGTATTTTATTGTTGTAATTGACTTAGGTTAAAGTACAAACCAGGAATGGTATATAATTCAGGTTCTAGTTCATAAAAGTCACAGCTCCCATCAAATTGTTGGGTTGTAGATTCTATGGAAAAAAGGTCAAGCATAAATTTTTCATGTGATGCTGAAATAACGTGAAAAGCAGTTTCACAAGCTAATCCATTTCCCGAGTGATTAATGACTTTTGCCAAGGACTCGACGTGATTGGAAAGGCGTGTTGATTTTTCTTGTTCCCCTGAAAATTCGTAGATATATGAAAGGAATAACAAATAGGTAAAATCAAAGGGAAATTCATCTAATGCCTCTTTGAGTAGCGCTTTGATTTGAGGAACATCGGCTATATCGGGTACTTTACTTGTATAAGCCAGTAGTTCTTCCTCTTTTGAAAATCGCGCCTTGGGGTTGTAAGTTTTTTGAAAGGCATACCCATAATACAAATGGTTGTATTGATGTGGAGTGAGTGGCGTTGTGTTCGATTTGAATGCACGTAAAAGCCTAGGGTAGTAAACATCGGATGATTTATCTTGTATCGCTTTACCGATGGCTTTGTAATCTGGCGCTTTAAATTCGGTGATTTGCCCCCATGAAAGAAAGGAGAACAAAAAGAAACAACATAGGGTTATTTTCTGCAGCATTTTTTGATTAAAGATAAAAAAAACGAGGGTTACAGTGTACAATTCGCGACTAAAAGTTGGATTAGTTTTTGATGACCATACTTTCTAAGGCCTGTTCAAATACCTCCATTTCTGCGGTATAACGCTGTAGACGAGAAGGGGCTAGTACAATATTCCACAAATCGTCCTCCATAAAAATAACAATGCGCTTGACTCTTCTTGTAACGACTTGATCCGTTCGTTTCATGTACTCCTGTACTTCAAAAACCCCTTCTGCA
Source organism: Flavobacterium sp. (assembly GCA_030152225.1). Taxonomy (GTDB): domain Bacteria; phylum Bacteroidota; class Bacteroidia; order Flavobacteriales; family Flavobacteriaceae; genus Flavobacterium. Next base: position 9,305 of record JASLHL010000091.1, read on the forward strand.
GCGGGTAATCCTTTAAATGTAATCGCTTTGGCTTCTTCTACTAGGCGGAATCTTGTCCAGCGAAAGTCGGGGTCGTTTTCTGCCGAATCTTCAATAGAGCGCAAGCGACGTGCTAAAACCTCCACAGGGGTATCTTCTTGTATCGTTTGACTATTGGGCTGAGTAAGAAAATCAACTTCATTGTCAATGGATAAAATACTTTCCAAACCATCTTCTCCAAGACGATCTAAAAAGAGCACATCCTCGTTGTCAAAATCGGTCATATCCATATAGTCTTTGGGAACTTGAATCGTTAAGTATTTGTTGTCAATTTCTTTAAGATCACTGCAACTGCTGAAAAGTAGACCAATAGACAGTGTAAATAACGCCCAGCAAAGCGGTTTTGATGGAGTAGAAATCAGGTGCATAGCAATTTTGAATATTTTTTTCTTTTTTTCAAAGATACAGTATATCGCAATGGGATACTACCTTGTTTTACTATAAGTAGAATCTTACCCAAACAGAGGGAAAGTCAAAATAGAATGGGCTTGTATGGAAAAAATAAAATTTATTTTTCCTACTTTTAAGCCTATTACTAGAATTTAAACCATGTTAACTTTAGACCTACCTACATTTCCCGTATTAGAAACGGAGCGATTACGCCTTAGACAAACTACTTTAGATGATGCGCAAGTTATATTTGCCATGCTTTCCAGCACAATAGTGATGCAACATATTCCCAATCCATTAGCAACAGAAATAAAAGAGGCGGAAGACTACATCCATTCCCTAGACGAGCGCATGAAAAATAACGAATGCATCAATTGGACTATTGTAGACAAAGAGAGTGGAGCTGTAATAGGTACGATGGGATTTTATCGCATGAAACTCCAACATTACCGCACCGAAGTTGGCTATATGTTGCTTCCAGCGTTTTATGGGAAAGGCTATGCTAGTGAAGCCTTGCAGCGTTTAGTCGATTTTGGACTCAATGACCTGGGATTTCACTCCCTGGAAGCTGTCATCTACCCAGAGAATCAAGGTTCTATTCGCGTAGTGGAAAAATGTGGTTTTGTACGCGAAGCCTACTTTAAGGAAAAGGAATACCACAACGGTAAGTTTGTCGATACCGCTATTTATTCGAAATTGAACTACTAACTAAAAGAGGGTGACCTTTTGGGACACCCTCTTTTAGCTATACATCTGTTTACGTTCTTTTAACGAAAAAGATTATTTAAATGTCGTTGAATTTACCTTGATGTAGTAGATCAAGGCGTTAAAAAGAGGATTGAATGTGTTTTGGTCGTTTACACCTGACCAAACTACATCAAATTTAGTATCAGCAACAAAAATCTCCTCAAATGTATCTGGATTGATTAATTTAATTTGTATCCTTTTTTTGTCTTCTTGATCTATTTTGAGGTAAAGAAAAGGTTTATATTTTCTATACGCATTGTTGATACCTATTTTACCAATCATGGTTCCTACTTCATCCTGCATATTGTTTTTGATGATTTCAGTTTCAAGATCACTGAAAGTTATGACTTGATCAAAATAGCCTATTTTTTCAGCCATGCCTTTAACAAAAGGGTCATTTTGTACAACAAGTAATTGTTTGTGGTTGTCTAAATCAAAAGGAGTTTTAACTAGCGTAGTTGCGTTTTTTGTGGAAGCAAAATAACCATCTTTTTTTATATCAGAAACTTTTAGCACCGTACAACTTTGAAGAGTAATAGCCGTTAGTAGTAGGAAGAAAAGAATTAATTTTTTCATAATCCGAATTTTAAATAAATTAAGGTTTAATTCTGCAAAATTAACCTATTTTATTGAATGGAGAGGTGTTTTTAAAGTAGTCTTTTTAGCTTTTCTTTTTAGTGTTATCGTCGATGTTTTATTTCGGCAGGACTGTTATTGCCTTTAAAAAAGAAAGAAAACGATGGTGGGCTGATAAGGTCAAGTCTACAGTTTCCTTGTCGTTTGTAAAAGAAACAATTCCTTGATCAAAATGCCAAGTTCCTACATAATAGAGTGTATCTGCTTGTAGGGTAAATTGGTAGCGTTCAAACTTCGCTAAACTAAGGTCAGTACTTTGGTCTTTCTTTTTGATCAATTCGAAGCCATCAATAGCTTTAAAAATAGGTTCTGTATATGTTTTTCCACCATACCACATGCTCTTGGTCCAGCAATAGTTGAGGATCTCATAATTTCCAGGTTCAATATAAACAATAAAGGTATTTTGTTTAGCAGATTTAAATGTAGGTTTCACTCTGAACGAAACGATTTCTTCTGTTTCTAAATTTCTGAGTTGTATATCTTGAGGGAAACCTCCACTACTAAGCCCGAGACGTTGAATAAAAGTACCATATATGATGGCCTTATTTTCAATTGTTTGATCAGTGTTCGATAGCTGTTCTAACCTTCGTATGTTTTGGGACATAGAAAATTGAACAACAAAAAGAAGAGTAAGGGTTAAAAAAATTTTCATAAATAATACTAAATTGACTACCCAAAAGTAAATGAATTTGTGTGAATAGGAAAGGGAAATATTGCTATTAGTTATCAGAAGGATTGCAAGAATGGTGGCATGATAGGCTTAATTCGTTGTAGTTCCTCTTAGGTGAGTGAACTCCCCACGAGCCTTCTCAAGTAAGGGATTACCTCCGCTGTGCTGCGGTTTTCCCTAAAAGGGTATTTTTCACAAGGAAAACCAAGGCACCGCTGCGCTTTGCTTTGTTTTTTTATTTGTAATACCTCTTAGGTGAGTGAACTCCCCACGAGATTTATCAAGTTAGGGATTACCTCCGCTGTGCTGCGGTTTTCCCTAAAAGGGTATTTTTCACAAGGACAACTAAGGCACCGCTGCGCTTTGCTTTGTTTTTTTATTTGTAACGCCTCTTAGGTGAGTGAACTCCCCACGAGGCTTATACAAATAAAAAAACCACCAACATCCGTTGGTGGTTTTCCTTGCAGAGAGGAAGGGATTCGAACCCTCTCTTTATTCTATTGATTATTAATATATTAAGTTTTTTTCTTATACTATGTTAGCCTAAATGCATGCCTTTATGTATTATTACTAACATAATAGAGAAAGAATTTAGAGTATATAGTTGATACATCTGATATGAATAGATAACTCTCTTCAGGTAATAGATTAGAATTAGAAGAACCCAATTGAGAAAGGTTTATTCTCTCAGCAGATAGTATATTAATTTCACCTGTAGTTTCTTCTAATATAGTTTCTCTGATATGAATTAATTCCTCAGGAGCTAAGCTTTGAAAGGTAAGTAAAATGCCCTTTAAAATATCCCATTCATAAAATAATTCAATGGTGTAAGTATAGTTTTCAAGTAATGGAGTATGCACTACCCCTATATAGCTATAATTATCTATTCCTTGAAGTTTTTCAGGTAATACTAAGAGCTCAAATTCTAAATCTTCATAAGGAGCTCCTAGATAAAATTGATTTAGAATTTTAGTCATAGTAAGGTATAAAAAAAACCACCTGATTAAGGGTGGTTTAGGTTAATTGTTGTTCTGTGTGTTATTTGAAATCTGACAAATAAAAGGTGCCTCTATAGTACCAATCAGGAGAATCAAACTCCCAAGTTTTACCATTTATTTTTAAAAAGCCTTTTATTACTTTCTGATTACCTTGTATTTGTAAAGTGAAATGTTCTGTGTGTTTAGGTAGTACTAAACTTACTTTTTCTACATTTTCATATTTGAATTGATCAATATAATCATTGTCCATATTTTCCCCATATGGATTTACTTCTAATCTAGATGCTCCACCTGTTGTGAATACAATATCTACATTGTTTAAATTACTGCTATTATCATCACTACTGCAAGAAGTTGTAAGTGTTGAACATAATAGTAATAGCAAAAATATTGGTAGTTTACTCATAGTATTTGATTTTAAATATTTGTTTGAATGTATTGAAATGAGGGATAAGTATTAATTAAAATGATACTACTAATCCCAGTCCATTAGGTACACCTTTTAAGCTAAATGTAATTTCCTTAATAGAACTATTATATGTTTTTACAGATTTATTAATCATAGATTTACCTCCAATTACAGCAAGTAAACCTCCCACTAAACCTAATCCTCCAGCTATATAGTCTTCAGATTCTGCATTGTCACCACCAATTGTAACCCCTAAATAAACTGCAGAAGCTGTTGCTACAATAGTTCCTGTGGTGTGTATGGCTTTTCCTGTTTTGAATTCACTAAAAGCTTTTTGGTTGGTTGATAAAATCTGTTTAAACTGCTTCTTTGAAATCTTGTTGTTTCCTTCAAAATAACCTGAGGAAATGTCTAGTAGTTTAGGAGAGTTTTGCTCCTGAGCATAGCTGTATGATGTAAATATCAATACGAGCATAATAAGTAAAACTTTTTTCATAATTAGGTTTTAAAATTAAATAATTGCCATATATGGCATTAATTAAAGCAAATATAAATCTTTTCTTGGGCTTGTCAAATATGTCAAGTATGGAGAAGTTAGATTTATTAAAAGCTGTTGGAAAAAATGTAAAGACTCAGAGAGAATTAAAGGAAATTTCTCAGGTAACCTTAGTAGGATTAATGAATGGTAATATTGACACAACAAATATTTCTAGAATTGAGTCAGGTAGAACAAATCCTACTGTATTTACACTATATAGAATTGCTCAAGCACTTAAAATACCCCTTGAAACTTTAGTTACTGTAGAACCTAAGGAATCAATAGATTCTTCAGATACATCTGAAAAATAATTAAGATTGATTGTTACAAAAGGTTATTGTATTATATCTCAGTATTTTTTATAGTATTAAAATAGAGAGTAAAAGGCTAGCTTTTAGTCTAGTTGTCATTTGTGCAGTTCCTTAAAAATAAACTAAGTATGCCCAATAAGAGAACATACTTAGTCTTGTTGTAGCTGTCAAGTTCCAGATAGAACTATAAAATAGTGTTATCTGCATCAGGCTCATACACATATTTATGAGTTAGTTGAAATACCTCTCCTGAATCTTTATTAATGTATTCATAAGGCTCACATTCCTGTTTTACAATGTTTCCCTCCATTTCTGTGCCTATGAGAGCTTTGCATGTTACTTCATCAAAGGTTGATGCTATATAAGCTTTCTTTGCAGTTGCATAGTATTGATTTGTAGTCTGACTCTTCATCATTTCCACTCCTCCTGTAATCTCTAAGACATAAAATAGATTTCCATCTTCTGCTTGTCTTTCTTTGTAGTTGATAATTTTTACCATGGGTTTAAAATTTTTAAGATTAAAATGAACTCCAAGCTCAGCTAGGTTTGAGAGCAAGCTGAGGTTTGCTTAACTCTGTATGATTTTAGCTAAGTTTCTATATGGAGCTGGAAAATTTTCCTTTTGCTAGGAATAAGTGGGGGTATTTGTTTGACTAGGAGAAAGGGGGGGCTAGTTTGTGAGGAGGATTGCTCTTTTGCTATTTTCTAAATATTATTTATTCCCATTAAAATTTTGAATTGTTCATGATTTATAATATTAGTAAATTAGTAGAGTGAAGAAAATAAATATTATATTGAAAAAGAGTGAATTGCAAAAGCAATTTGAAAGGATTAAAAGCTAATAAATAAGTATAAAGAATTAGAAGGGTAATTTAGTCACCCAAGACGATGTGTATTAATTAATTTTTAGATTTATGAATAATATTTCTCGAAGACATCATTATCTTCCTGTATTTTACTTAAAAGGGTTTTCTAAAAATGGGAAACTAAAAATTTATGATGTTGAGAAAAAAGCTTTTATAAAAGGAGGAAAAGAATTTCCTCCTAAATCATATTTCTTTGAGGAAAATGGAACTATGGTAAAAGGTTTTTTAGATAATAAAGAGGATGATTTCATAGAGAAATTTTATTCGAATTATGATAATAAAATGGCTGATATTATAACTCGAATAAACTTATCAAATAATGAAATAAGATTTGGAGTAACAGAGGAAGATATGCCTGTAATAAATCACTTTGTAAGTTTAATGTACTGGCGTTTACCCCATAGAAGAGAAGAATTGCTTAGTATTATTAAAAATAATGATTTATCTACATTAGGATTGAATGTTTTTAATAAAGATGGAACATTAAATCTAGAGCAAGCTGAAATACTAAAAAAAGATGAATCATTTCCTGTGATTTATAAACTATTCACTTCTATGATGGATTCCATAAGGGGGTTAGATTGTAGGACTCCTTTTAGGATATCTGAAAAGCATTCAGAATTTCCTTATTTGTGCTCTGATAATCCAGTTATTTTTGAGAAAAATAATTTTCCAAATGTTTATGAGGATGATTATATATTCCCTTTAAGTGGAACTAGGATATTTACCAAA
>JASLHL010000191.1 GCA_030152225.1 Flavobacterium sp.
AAGCGCAAATCGAAGCGTAGCGTAGATTCATTGAACACCAAAACAAAATATCAACTAAGTGAAATAAAGAGCAAAGAACAAATCGAAGCGTAGCGTAGATTCATTGAACACCAAAACAAAATATCAACTAAGTGAAATAAAGAGCAATAAAAAAAGGGATGAGTTTATCAACAACTCATCCCTTTTTTTTATCTGTCTACTCTAGTATAGTCGAAAATTCACCCTTCTCCCATTTCCCATTTCCATTCTCCATTCTCCATTCTCCATTCTCCACTACACTATTTCGTTTTATCGGAAACAATATGTAAATCGCGTTGTGGAAAAGGAATTTCGATATTTGCTTCATCCAGCGCTACTTTTACCACTTGTTGAATTTCAAATACGGTATCCCAATAAGCGGCTTTTCCGATCCAAGTACGCACGTTTAAATCTACAGCACTATCGCCTAAATTACTGACAAATACAATTGGTGCCGGATTTTGAAGTACAGCTTGGTGTTTGGCTAAAGCACCTAAAATAATTGTTTGTGCTTCTTTGATATTTTCACTGTATCCAATACCCACCACGAAGTCATGTCGTCTAGATGTAATTTCAGAATAGTTTGTAATCACGGAGTTTGCTAAGGGACCGTTGGGGCTAAATACCTTTAATCCCGTAGGTCCTGTTAGTGTTGTGTAGAGTAAATCAATGCGTTCTACTGTTCCTTCTGTTCCGCTGGGATTGGAGATATAATCCCCTACTTTAAACGGTTTGAATAGTAAAACTAACACACCTCCAGCAAAATTGGACAAGCTACCTTGTAACGCCAAACCAATTGCCAAACCTGCAGAGGCGAAAATTGTTGCAATTCCCGCAACTTGGAATCCCATCGTAGCTGCCACTACAATTAGCAAAATAATATACAAGGTCGCTTTGACAACGCTTAATAAAAAACCGCGTAACGACAGCTCAACGTCTCTTTTCTCCAAACGTCTGCGAATCACCTTTAAAACGAGCTTAACTAGATACGATCCAATTCCTAGAATAACTAATCCTAAAATTATTTTAGGTATAGCATGCCACATTGATTCTAACATCTGTTCTAGTCCTTTCCATAACATTTCCATAGCTTTCTTTTTTTGTTTTTATTTTCTTTTAGATTTTCAATTTCTTTTTCATGTCTTTAGACAACGCATCTTTGTGCACCATGAAATCCGTTGTTTTGTATTTTACATATTCCTTAGACATGTACATATACCCCTCGTGATCGTTTGTAATTCCCCATGAGTTTTTCACAATGTAGAATTCACGTCCTGTTTGATCTTTCGCTATTCCTACAATATGCATGCCGTGATCATCGGTTGTTGAATAATTATCAAAGGCGTTTTGGCGCATTTCCGCTGTTACTTTGCGCTCAGGTTTTGGTCCGTTGAAGATTTCTTTGCGTTCGTCTTCATTCATCTCTTCCCAATCTTTTTCAGGAACATAAGCCACTCCATTTTTCCAACTGAAATACTTTTCGCTTACATCTCCTCCCCAAGCAACAGTAAATCCGTTGTTGATTGCTTGGTCGATAATATCAGTCATTTCATCAACTTTTACGTTATACACTTGGTCAAATGCCCAGTTATCGGGTACTAATAGAACAAATTTATCGTAGTATGGGTAGTTCATATCGGAACCAATTTCAATATAGTCATCGGGATTAATACCGATTACTTCACTTGCAAATGTTTGAGGGGTATATTCTTTGCCTTCCCATTTGAATTTTTCTGGATCTTCACCTAAATACGCGTCAATTACTGCCGTATACGCTTTTTGCCAGTTTGGTGTTAGCTTGCCATTTGGATTCGAAACGACAGCTTTTAATACACCTTCTTGGATAGCTGCCATTTCACCAAATTGATTTTTCTTCGTTCCGTAGTTTAATCCTGTATATACTTCTTGTGGCACAGCTCCATACATGCGGTACATGTTCATTACATCGTGAAAAGCTCCTCCATCTCCTAAAGTAACAGCACCTTGCATACGCACGTACATCTTTCCTTTTTCAATATAAGCATTACGCGCAGAATAAATCTGTGAAATTTCTACTGGACGTTTTCCCATGCGCATCATTTCTGATTCGATAAAGGAGTTAGCCGAATAACTCCAACATGTTCCTGAAGATCCCTGATTTTTAATCGATGTATTTTCAATATCTACGACTGGTTTAAACTGATAAAGCTCCTTGCTTTTGTCACTTGCATTTAATTTTAAAGCATTGACAAGGTTGTCTTGTGCTACTGTCGTTGACGCTGTTATAACAGATAAAACCGCCGTCAAGACCCATGATTGAATTGTTTTTTTATTCATTGTGATCGTTTGTTATAGTCGTAAAGATAAAAAAACATTGGGGAATGACCTTAGAAGGATCGTTTTTTTGCCTTTTTTAGTGGTTGCTTTTTTGGGAGGATTGGGTGAGCGTTGACTCTAGCTTTCTCCAACACTTCTCCAACCCTGCGCTGAGTATGCATGGGAAAATTAGTTTTTTGTCGAAGAACTCTCGAATGACTCTCGAAGCAAGATTGAATTATTCCCAATGTTGTTTGCTCTTTGTTCTTTATTTCACTTAGTTGATATTTTGTTTTGGTGTTCAATGAATCTACGCTACGCTTCGATTTGCTCTTTGCTCTTTGCCTTTTGTTGTTTGCTTTTTGCTTTTTGCTTTTTATTTCACTTAGTTGATATTTTGTTTTGGTGTTCAATGAATCTACGCTACGCTTCGATTTGCTCTTTGCACTTTGCCTTTTGTTGTTTGTTCTTAGTAAGACAATTCACCTCTTACCATTCACCTCTCACCATCTCCCATTTCCCACTCATTTCCCATCACTCATTTCCCATCACTCATTTCCCATCTCTACTCTTCACCATTCACCTCTCACCTCTCACCTCTCACCTCTCACCTCTCACCTCTCACCTCTCACCTCTCACCTCTCACCTCTCACCTCTCACCAAAAAAAAAGCAACCCTTTCGGATTGCTTTTTTTTACTATAGTGTTTCTTTTAACCAGCGGAAAAATTCACCTTGCCAAACTTGTGCGTTTTGCGGTTGAACTACCCAGTGATTTTCTTCTGGTAAGTATAAGAATCTACTTTTAATACCTCTCAACTGTGCGGCTTGGAAAGCTTCTTGTCCTTGTCCGATTGGCACGCGATAATCTTTACCTCCTTGAATAATTAAAATAGGGGTATCCCATTTATCTACATTGTTGATTGGGTTAAAGTTTTTAATTGCATTTTGTGCGTCTTTGTTGTCTTTTTCCCAGTATGCTCCACCTGTATCGAAATTAGGGAAGAATACTTCTTCTGTTGTTCCATACATGCTTACTAAGTCGAATACGCCACAGTGTGAAATAAACGTTTTGAATCTATTTTCATGGATTCCTGCTAAATAGAATACAGAATATCCTCCATAACTAGCTCCGATTGCACCTAGGCGTTCTTTATCAACATAGCTTTCTTTTGCTACATCATCGATAGCAGCTAGGTAATCTTGCATGGGTTTTCCTCCCCAATCTTTACTGATTGCCTCATTCCACTCTACACCGTGTCCTGGCATTCCTCTGCGGTTTGGCGCTACAATGATATAGCCTTCAGCTGCCATTAATTGAAAATTCCAACGGAAAGAATAGAATTGAGATAAAGCGGATTGTGGTCCTCCTTGTGCATACAACAAAGTTGGGTATTTTTTATTTGGATCGAAATTCGGTGGATATACCACCCAGGTCACCATATCTTTTCCGTCTACTGTTTTCACGATGCGCTTTTCACTTTTGCTCAAGGCAATTTTGGAATAGATATCGTCATTTACTTTCGTTAACTGATTCCATATTTTTTTCTTTAAGTCATAAGAGAAAACTTCCGTTGCGTGATTGAAATCCGTACGTGTTACTACTACTTTATCTCCGTCAAATCCAACGATACCTGTTACGTCAAAGTTTCCATCTGTCAACTGTTTCACTACAGGAGCGATGCGTTTTAATCCAGGGAAGTTCACTTCAAACAATTGTACCGTTCCACCTACAGCAGCAACGAAATACACTTTACTTCCGTCTTTGCTCCACTGGTAGCTATCGACTGTACCGTCCCAATTTGCTGTTAGGTTTTGCTCAACATCGCCAAAACGCACAATAATATCGTTTTTATCGGCTTCGTATCCATCGCGTTTCATTTGCAACCAAGTCAAATGACCTTGAGGCGAATACGTTGGGTGCGTATCATACCCCACATTCGCTTCCGTTAGGTTTTTTGTCTGTTTAGTTGCTAAATCATATTGGTATAAATCAGTATTTGTACTTAGGGCATAGTCTGTTCCAAACTTCTTTTTAGACACATATACAATAGACTTTCCATCTGGAGCCCATACGTAATCTTCTGAACCACCAAATGGTTTTTGAGGAGCATCAAATGGCTCATCTTTCATGATGTCAATTTTGTTGTCTTGGTTGTCCCTAGCAGCGTAAAACACGTGGTTGTGTGTTCCGTCATTCCACGTATCCCAATGTCTGTAATCCAACCCATCAAACACATAGGCATCTGATTTATCCATCGTTGGATACAAATCTTTTCCTAAAACCTTATTGATTTTAACTGCTTCATCGAACAAAATATGCTTTCCATCTGGCGAAATATTGGCATCGTGTACTAAATCTTTATACGATTCAATTTCAACAGGTTTTCCTCCTGTTACTGGCATTTGATACGTTTTAGAATCAAAGCTGTTTTCTTCCATCTTGGCATGAGTCACCTTGTAAATCAGGTTTTTCCCATCTTTTGAAATTCCAACAGGACTTACTCTTCCTAATTTCCACAAGAGTTCTTTTGTCATTACTTCTTGAGCAAACGTAGTAAAACACGTTAAACTCAAGGCAAGCCAAACTATTTTTTTCATATTGAGTAGGTTTATTAAGCTGTAAATTTAATCTTTTCTTTTGATTATAAAATAAAGAAGAGCCTGATAGCACTGTTAAAGCGCAGGCGTTGCCTTTCTGCCTTTCTGCCAGTTAATCCTCAACTAAAAAGTAAAAGTTGAAATTTCATGCATTAAAAACGGAATAAAATAAAAAAAAGGTTTCATAATCTTCCATCTTGGAATACAATTTGAAGTGTTATTTTTATCTAAAACATAGAATTATTATAAAAATAATAACTATTTTCACCGACAAAATTTTTCATCTATGAAAAACAATAAACTTTTTATTGCTATCCTCATCGCCTTAGTTCTAGGTGTTGTTTTTGGAAGTATCATTCATTATACACTTCCGGACTATATTGCTGGTTTTTCTGAAAACATCAAATTACTAGGGACCATCTTTATTCGATTGGTTCAAATGATCATAGCCCCTTTGGTTTTCTGTACCTTAGTGGTTGGAATTGCCAAAATGGGTGATATGAAAATGGTAGGTCGTGTTGGGGCAAAAGCAATGGGATGGTTTATTACAGCTTCCTTGGTATCCCTTGGGATTGGTTTAATTTTAGTCAACTGGTTTAAACCAGGAGCGAATGCAAACTTCAATTTAGACAACACCTCCTCTGCTGATGATTTACTAACGCGTACTAATGCATTAAGTCTTCAATCCTTTATAGAGCATTTAATTCCGAAAAGTGTATTCGATGCTTTTGCACATAATGAGATCTTACAAATTGTTGTGTTTGCCGTATTTTTCGGTATTGCACTAGCGAGTCTAGGCAAAAAAGGAAAGGTAATCATCAAGCTATTTGATCGCATTGCGGAAGTTGTATTAAAAATGGTAACTTATATTATGTGGACCGCTCCATTGGGAGTTTTAGGAGCGATTGCTAGTGCTGTAGCCCTATATGGACTGAGTATCTTCTTTACCTATGCAAAGTATTTAGTAGCTTTTCTTTGTGGATTGATCGTTTTATGGGCGGTTTTAATCTTCGTTGGATACCTTATCCTTGGAAAAGATGTATGGCGTTTGCTAAAAACAATCAAAGAACCTTTATTAATTGCTTTCTCTACAACGAGTAGTGAAGCGGTTTTTCCTAAATTGGTCGAACAATTAAATAAATTCGGTTGTTCGCCAAAAATTGTATCCTTTACCTTACCTTTAGGGTATTCTTTTAACCTTGATGGAAGCATGATGTACTTGACATTTGCCAGTATATTTATCGCTCAAATCTACGATGTTCCCATGACCTTAGGTGATCAAATTCTAATGCTATTAGTTTTAATGATAACGAGTAAAGGAGTAGCGGGTGTACCCCGTGCCTCTCTGATTGTTATTGTGGCCACCTGCGCGATGTTCAACATTCCACCAGAAGGAATTGCATTTATCCTGCCAATTGACCACTTCTGTGATATGGGTAGAAGTATGACAAACGTATTGGGTAATGCATTATCAACTGCTTCAATTGATAAATTTGAAAACAAAGAGGGTGAAAGTGCTCCCCTTATTGAAAATTAAAAACACAATAAAGACAATAAAGACACACTAAAAACAAACTATGGACGAATTTCATTTATCACAACTAATCAATCCTGAATTCTATATCAATTTAGAGATTGCAGGTCACTCTATTGGAATCTACGTTGTATTGTTTATTGTATTTGCTGAAACAGGTTTATTTGCTGGATTCTTCTTACCAGGAGATAGTTTACTGTTCCTAGCGGGTATATACAGTACAGCCTTAATGCATGAAATTTTCCCTATAGAGAGCGATTTTTTAAACGTTGCCCTTTTATCCACCTTAGTCGCCTTAGCCGGGATTCTCGGAAATACCTTTGGTTATTGGTTTGGGGCCAAGAGTGGCAATTACCTCTACAACGTAAAAGACAATTTCATATACAAGAAAAAATACCTGTACGAATCAAAAGTATTCTTCGAAAGACACGGAGGAAGAGCGATTATCTTTGCTCGTTTCTTACCTGTTGTACGAACATTTGCTCCGATTATCGCAGGAATTGTTCGCATGGACGTTAAGCGCTTTATGCTGTATAATGTTATTAGTTCATTCTTATGGGCTACTACCTTGATCTTTGCAGGACATTACTTACAAGTTTGGTTGTTGGAAAGCTACGGCATCAACTTGAAAGATTATATCGAATACATTGTCTTGTTCTTGGTTCTTGTAACAACACTGCCGATTATCATCAAATTGGCTAAAAGAAAGAAAACAGAAACAAGTATTGAAGAATAATTAAAATAGGTGCCTT
>JASLHL010000215.1 GCA_030152225.1 Flavobacterium sp.
TTATTACCTGTAGTAGGAGCAGCGATTATTTACATTCCTTTGGTGTTGATGTTGTTGGCAAATGGACAACAAGGTAGTGCTATTGGTTTGGGAATTTACTGTTTAGTAGTTGTGGGAACTTCAGATAATTTAATCCGATTTTTATTGCAAAAGAAAATGGCCGATGTCCATCCTTTAATTACCATTTTTGGGGTAGTGGTTGGCGTCAATATTTTTGGATTTATTGGTATTATCTTTGGACCGATTCTATTTTCTTTATTTATGTGGTTAATTAAAATCTACTACCGAGAATTTGTAGGATCTACCACAACAAAAATTATAGAAAAATAAAAGAGATGAAACTTATTTATATCCATGGTTACGGTTCAAATCGAGCATCGAGAAAATTCGTACTCCTTGAACGTCATTTTACTACGTATGAAGCAAGCTGCTCGGAATGGACGTCTGAAACGGCTTTTGATTTGTGGCTGGAAGACTTAGCTAGCAGCCTTAAAACAGAACAAACGATTGTGCTTGTTGGCGATTCAACAGGAGCCAATTTTGCCTATCAATTAAAAGAAAGACGGAGAAAAGAGGGATTACAGACGATTTTAGTCTTGTTAAGCCCCCTGTTGAGCTATTCCCAACGATTAAATAAAAACTTGGTTTTTACGGAAAACTTAAAAAATAGTCTGGTAGATATTTTTTCGCCTGCTGATGCTTTTCTCTTAATTGGTAAACAGGATGAAACATTGGATTTACGCCAATTAAACCCCTATACGTGTATAGCTAGTGAATTGGTGTACCTCGATGATACGCATCGACTGCCTTTATTTGAAGATTATTTGGGGTATATTTCGGCTTATATTGCACGTCAAGTATTGATTTTGCCCAAATAGAAAGCAGAAACGTTTGGATTGAATTATCCCAGATTAAGCGATAGACATATAAACGAAAAGTAATTATACAAAATAGGGCTGAATTAGCAATAAAAGCATACTATAGTATATAGTAGGGTTCTAGCGCTAATGAAAGAGAGGTGAAGTAGAAATACTTTGGAGTATTTGGCTAATGCTTAATCTGGGATTATCTTTGTTTTTACAAGTAAATGAAATAGCGAGACTAAACAGTGAGATTATGAGTGGAAATACCTTTGGCAAATACTTTAGCTTAACGACATTTGGAGAATCCCATGGTGAAGCACTTGGGGGAGTCATTGATGGATGTCCTTCGGGTGTGGTTTTGGATTTGGAAGCCATTCAACGCGAAATGGATAGACGAAAACCAGGACAATCGACTTTGGTGACTCAGCGCAAAGAAGCCGATGAAGTGAAGTTTTTATCGGGTATTTTTGAAGGGAAAACAACGGGAACTCCTATTGGCTTTACCATTGCTAATAACAACTCCAAATCGCAGGATTACGACCACATCAAAGAGGCGTATAGACCCAGTCATGCCGATTATGTGTACGATAAGAAATACGGATTTCGCGACTATAGAGGCGGAGGGAGAAGTTCAGCTAGAGAAACAGCTTGTCGCGTAGTAGGTGGCGCAATTGCCAAACAATTGTTAGCACCATTGCGCATTACAGCCTATGTTTCGGCTGTTGGATCAATTCGCCTAGAAGAACCGTATACAGCTCTCGATTTGAGTTTGGTTGAGTCCAACGCTGTGCGCTGTCCAGATCCACAGACCGCACAAGCCATGGAGCAACTCATTCGACAAGTAAAAAAAGAAGGAGATTCTGTAGGGGGGATAATAACCTGTGTAGTTCAACAGGTTCCCGTTGGATTAGGCGCTCCTGTTTTTGATAAATTAGACGCTGTCTTAGCACAAGCTATGTTGAGTATTAATGCGGTAAAAGGAGTGGAGTTTGGAAGTGGTTTTGTAGGGACTACATTAAAAGGAAGTCAACACAATGATCTTCTTCTGCCTGATGGAACAACACAAACGAACCATGCAGGTGGTATTGTTGGAGGAATTAGCAACGGAATGGATATCTATTTTAACGTAGCCTTTAAGCCCACAGCAACCATCATGAAAGACCAACAATCCATCAATGCCAATCACGAAATTGTTACCGTTCAAGGCAAAGGACGCCATGATGCTTGTGTACTACCAAGAGCCGTTCCTATTGTAGAATCGATGACCGCTTTGGTACTTTTAGATTTGCTGATCGAGCAATACGGCAAAGCAGGATGGAAACAACTTCAAGAATAAGCAATTATTCTTGAAGCATATAACCTGTTCCTTTAATGGTATGAATTAATTTTCCTTTCGTTTCGTCAATTTTATTCCGAATATACGAAATGTAAACATCAACAACATTGGTATTGGTATCATACTGAATTCCCCAAACTTGTTCTAAAATTTGAGTTCTCGAAATAACACGCCCTTTGTTTTCCAATAGATACAACAAAAGTTTGTATTCTTTTGGCGATAGATCAATGACCTTGCCGTTTTGTGTAACCACGTGTTTTTCGGGATCGAGTTGTAAGTCCCCACAGATATAATAATTCGTTTTATTCTCGTAGTTGAACTTGGTTCGCCTTGTTAAGGCATTGATACGAGAGAGCAATTCACTAAAGTGAAAGGGCTTAGTCAGGTAATCATCAGCACCACCGTCTAAAGCGTCAATTTTATCTGTTGTATCACTCAATGCACTTAGCATTAAGATCGGGGTATAATCCTTTTTAAAACGAATCATTTTCGTCAGTTGAATTCCGTCAATACCCGGTAGCATAATGTCCATGAGAATCAGATCCCAATCTCCATTGAGAATGAGTTTTCGCGCTTCATCGCCAGAGGAAGCCAATTGAACATGCATTCCTTTTTCTTCTAACCCTTTGACTATGAATTCACTAATTCGTTTGTCGTCTTCAACTAGTAATATATTCACTATTTATTGATATTTGAATTTGATTTCATAAAATCAGAAACGAGATACGCAATTAATTTACCTACGACGTGATTATTGGTTGGATAATCTAAGGTAGGAGCTCCCTCGCAAATGTGTAAATAAGCAACATGAGTCGATTCGGCAAAGAAATGAAGAAATTGACGGGTGCGTTCTGCAGAAAAACCAGTAGGCGTAATAGCGCTACTTGCAATTTGCGGAATTGCATCTAAGTCAATCTCAATGCCATAAAAACCAGTATCAATGTGTTTCTTAGCATTTAATAATTCATTGCTAAACGACTTTTCTTTGCGGATATTTATTTGTTCATACGTATTGTATTTTACGCGATCCGTATGAAGTTTAATTGCGCTAAAAATACCTTTTGATGTATAATTTTCGTGTAAACCAAAGATGAAGTAATTCTTGAGGAATCCTTCTTCAAACGCATAGGAAAAACCATTGCCACTGTGTCGACCTTCGAGTGGTCTAAAATCGGTGTGAGCATCAAAGTTAATCGCGTTGATCGCTTTTCCTTTAGCCAAAGCAGTACCCTTGATATTGCCATACGCATTGTTGTGTCCCCCGCCAATGACAATGGGTATTTTATTTGCTTTTACGATTTTGGCAATCAAATGAGATACTTCTTTATCGATGAGCTGTACCAATTCAAATAAGCGCTTGCGATCCGCTTTGTTCGAAGGATCTAAGTGTTGTGCTTCTTCCATTTCAGCACAAAAGTCGAGGTGGCCTAAAAGGGTCACCCAATAGCCTTTGTTGAAGCGGTTGTGTTGAATATTCAAAAAGGTAGCAATAAATTTATCCCAAGCCGTTGCTGCTCCAGTACGGCCAAAGTTTGCTTTTACACCAATGTCTTCTGGGATGCCCAACACGACGTATTTACTTTCGTTTTGTGTAAGTTCCTTTTCCCAATCCGAAGGATTTTGAATCACATGTATGCGTTCTCCTAATTTGATTTCCCCGTTTCTTAAACTCGTCAATTCAAGGAGGCGATCTCTTGTGAAAAATGTAAGTTTAGCTTTTGTCATGTCGCAGTATTTTTGGTGTGCTTTTTTGTTTATTAGTTTTTATATGGTTGAATTTGACCATTTAAGATAACCGTTCCAATGGGGTTGCTGGCAAAAGCATAAGGAATCTCGTAAAAAGAGTGCAGGGGTTTGGTAATGATAACGCTGGCTTTTTTACCTTTAGTGATGCTCCCGTGTGTTGTTCCTACACCCATGGCATATGCCCCATTAATTGTTGCAGCATTGATCGCTTCCTCTGGGGTTAGCTTCATTTTAATACAAGCCGTCGCAACCACAAAATTCATATTGCCTGAAGGGGTAGTTCCTGGATTGGAATCAGATGCCAAAGCCAGAGGTAATCCTGCGGCTAACATTTTTTTCGCTGGTGTGTAGGGAATGGAAATAAAGAAGGAACAAGTCGGTAAAGCTACAGGCATTGTTCCGCTATTTTTTAAAACTTCAATATCTGCATCCGTAACAATTTCCAAGTGATCCACTGAGAGCGCCTCGTGTTTTACACAAGCTGCAATACCGTCAATCGCCGTAAATTGATTAACGTGAATCTTAGCGCGTAGACCATATTGTTTTCCCGCTTCCATAATACGCGTGGTTTCTTCCACAGAAAAATAGCCCGTTTCTAAAAAGGCATCGATGTATTCTGCTAAGTTTTCTTTGGCAATAGCAGGAATCATTTCGTTGACAATCAGGTCGATATATCCTTTGTGGTTGTCTTTGTATTCGCTGGGAAAAGCATGTGCACCTAAAAAAGTAGCCTTGATTGCAATCGGATAGTTCTCTTTTAAACGCTTAATTACGCGTAACATTTTTAACTCAGATTCAACAGTTAAGCCATAACCTGATTTAATTTCGACTGCGCCTGTTCCTTGTGCAATAACCTCTTCAAGGCGGTATTTTGATTGTTCATATAACTCTTCCTCACTCGTTTCTTGTAGTTTTTTGGCCGAATTGAGAATTCCCCCACCGCGATTGAAAATTTCTTCATAACTCAATCCATTAATGCGATCGACAAACTCTAAGGTTCTATTACCAGCGTATACTAGGTGTGTATGGCTATCTACCCAAGTAGGAAGTACCACACAACCCTGTGCATCGATCACTTCTGTATGGGCTTGATCCACTGGTGGACAATCTTCCATCTTGCCATAATCTACAATGTGTTCTCCTTCAATTAATAAAAAAGCATCGTCTAGTTTAGGTAACACTTTCATCGCTTCGCCTGCAATCAGTTCTACGTGTTCCGCTCTTGTTTGAAGTAATTCTTTTATGTTTTTTATTAAAATTCTCATGTTGTTTACTTATTTTTTTGATAGGTATAAAAGTACGGTTTAAAAATGTTATATATTTAAACAAATTTACTAATGTGAAACGAGTTAAATATAGTAAAATAAGAAAACTTCAACCCAATACGTTGGAATATGCTGGTTCTTTTCCTGATGTTCCCATTTCCATGCAGCTGTTTATTTATACAGAAGACCACTTCGAAGAGTATAATGACTTAAGTTTAAGGGAAATAGAAGAGGTGTTGAAGAATTCTAGCGCAGAATCTATCAAGTGGTTCAACCTGCATGGTTTACACGATATTGAGCTTTTGCAGGAAATAGGAGAGTTTTTTCAGATTCAATCCTACATTATGGCAGAAATTCTAAACTTTGGTCGCCGAACGCGAGTAGAAGATTTAGATGATACGCTGTTTTTTAGTCTCAAAGCTTTGTTGCCCTATCAAGAGTTTCAAAAAAGGGTAGACATTGAACAGATTAGTTTTATTATGCAACCCAATCTGCTTTTGTCTTTTCAAGAAAAAAGAGGCGAGTTTTTTCATATCATACGCGAGCGAATACGCGAAAAGATCGGTCAAGTACGCAAACGCGACAGCAGTTATTTGTTATACTTGCTAATCGATTCCTTAATGGATAGTTTTTTTATTACCCTAGATGTAGTGGAGGATAATGTAGAACAAATATTATTCGATGCTCGCACCAAATACCACAAAGAGATCTTAATTAATATTGAAGAATATACACAAGAACTCAACGATATCAAACGCGCAGTAATGCCGATGCGCGAAATACTCAATAACGTCAAAACTTTACATGATAAAAAAACGACGCATCACACCATTATTAGTAAGGATAGCTTGATCTTTTTTGATCGATTGCAGTATAAAAGTATTGAAATTTTAGATCAGGTTGAGTATAACCTCAATAAACTTGACAGTGCAACAAATTATTATTTCTCTGCGCAAAGTAATCGAATGAATGAGATTATGAAAGTACTAACGATTGTATCCGTAATTTTTATTCCCTTGACTTTTATTGTAGGCGTGTATGGGATGAACTTTGAAAACATGCCCGAATTAAAAGCAGAAAACGGATATTTTATGACACTTCTAGGTATGTTGATCCTCGTCTTAGTTATGATTGGCTACTTTAAATGGAAACGCTGGTTTTAAAAAGTAGAAAATAACGAAAATAGCACAAAAGCCCAACGACTCTCGTTGGGCTTTTGCATAGGAAACAACATATAACGTAGATAAAGTTTAAAACTTTATATCGTTCAAATTTATAACCACACCTAAGGGCTGTAGAAAATGGCAGTATTTCACTCCAATCCCGCATTCCATCTCTTGTGTAGGATCTTTCTTGAACAAATTTAGATAACCTTCTTTAGTTGAACTAATTTATTTTCTTAAAAAGTAATTAAAGATATGGTAAATGTCGCTGTGTATAGTTAAAAAAAACAAGCTATTTGTGGTTTATTGTTGTGTTGTTTTTTATAAAAGTGTTTTTATTTTAAAAATAATTTAATTATTAGTAGTAATGATTTTTGGATAATTGAAAAATATGATAAATAAATAAAGAAGACTTATTTATGCTAAAAAAAGTGAAGTAGCTGTCAGCCTAGGCTATATGAATGTTTTCAAGCAGAAAGAAAGATACAGAAAAATAGAAAAAGAATAGTATTTTTGTTGTTATAAAGAACAAGATTTTCATAGAGAGCAAAACAAGGCGATAAGTGATGTTTGGTTAAAAATAAAAGCTAAAGGACATGTTTGTAGCGATATAAAATGAAAAATAAAAAATAAATGTATTGTTTTTTTAATTATATTTGATTTGTTTATGTTAAAAACTAATAGAAGCAACGGATAGCTTCTAGATTAGTAAAAAATAATGCGTATATGAAAAAAGTGTATTTCTTAGTTTTGGGGTTGTCTTTGATGGGCACGCAACAATTTTATGCCCAAAGTATTCATGGAAAATTCTATAATAAAGGAACCAATCAAGTGATAGCAGATGCTAGGGTTGCTTTTTACAATGATAAAGAACAAAAAATCATTGAAATGATGGTGGATCCAGAGGGAGCATTTGAAATTAGCAGTAAAAATGTAGATCAGGTGCACAAAATTGTAGGAACAGCGGAAGGATTTAATTCTGCAGAGGTTGTGGTAAGCAATGTATTAGACGATTTAGAAATCAATTTTACGTTGACTAAAGCATTAAGTACTACAAAGAAAACAAAAGAAATAGGGGAGACCTATGGAAAACAATCAACGGGTTCTGCAACAAATGCCAAAGATCTGTTGCCGTTTTATATCCAATACGATTTTAATAGTTCTTATTTTACAGATGACAATCGCGCAGTAGCTTTTGAGCTATTGAAGTATATGAACGTCAATACGTCCAAGTCAGTGGTGATTCGCTCTTATGTGGAAACGAGAAACAACGGACAATACAATGCGTGGATGGGCGAGCGTAGAGCACAACGCGTTATTGACTTTCTAATTGAAAACGGCATTAGCCCAAGTCGATTAGTCAAAGATGTGGTACCACTATCTCAAAACCCTACGACGCGAGAAGGTTCGGTGGGATCAGCAAAAGATTTTAGAAGATGTGATTTCTTACTATTGTAATACAAAAACTGATGCTGGTCATCAGTTTTTTTTTTGTCTTCTTCTTCGATTTAGGACCCTAAAATGGCTATTATGTCGGAGTTTTTCTTATTTTTGGGGCCTAAATAACAACACAACTATGGAATTAAAGTATCAAGGAAAAACAAAAGATGTTTATAGCTTAGCAAATCATCAAGTACTTTTAAAATTTAAAGACGATGTAACAGGAACAGATGGTGTTTTTGATCCAGGGGCTAATACAGTAGGCCTAACAATTGAAGGCGCTGGAAGAAGTGGTCTAAAAATGACAAAGTATTTCTTTGAATTGGCCAATGCAAAACAAATTCCTACACACTATATTTCTGCTGACTTAGACGATGTTTCTATGATTGTTAAAGAAGCAGTTCCGTTCGGAAAAGGATTAGAAGTAATCTGTAGATACCGTGCAGTAGGTAGTTTTTTCAGAAGATATAACGGCTATTGCACAGAAGGACAAGCGTTGGATAGCTTTGTTGAAATTACGCTCAAAGACGATGAAAAAGGAGATCCTGTAATTTCGGAAGATGCTTTAGCTATGTTAGGAATCCTATCGCACCAAGAATACAGTACGCTGAAAGAGCTAACAAAAACTATTTGTTGGATGGTGAAAGAAGAACTAGCGAAAAAGAATTTAGAACTATATGATATTAAATTGGAGTTCGGTAGAGACAAAGCAACGAATGAAATTATTTTGATTGACGAAATATCAGGAGGAAATATGCGCGTATACCAAGAGGGAACGTATGTGGCTCCATTAGATTTAGAGAAACTTTTTTTGAGTAATTTATAGAAATAAAAAAAGGAGAAGCGCAAGCTTCTCCTTTTTTATTCAACTACTTTTTTTTCCACGTAGTCTGAGTTCATCAAGCGCAGAATTCCCATATAATCCATGTGAAAGGAAATGGTATCACCTACTTTGAGGTTCTCAGGATTAGAATCGAGGTCAATGACCATCATGTCCGAACTAGATCCTACCAGTTGATGGTTGGGATTCACGGGGAAGAAATGTTCCATATCAATATCGAGTAAACCTAAATCAATGATGGCTCTAAATTTGGTGATATGTTCCCAGGCAGGATCAAATTCAACCTTTTCACCGGTCATATTGATTCCCGTTTCTCCACTGGGCATCATTGGTTTTTCGTGTAGCTCAATGATTTCCGCATGAAGTTCAAAGATATGCTGTTCGTATTCTTCATATTGACTACCATCATAGGCATTGGTACCCATAAACAGGGTTTCGCCAATGCGAAAGTGATTGATTGCTTTGGGCAATTGATGGTTAGTAATTAGGGGGATGGTCACGGAGGCCCCTCCCGAAATAAAAGGAAGTTTCTTGTTGAATCTCAATTCAAGTACTTCTTTGTACAAGCTCAGCTGAATGAGTTTGTCGTTGTTGGGAAGAATCCCATACATACAGGTTAGGTTTGTTCCTAAGCCTATAATTTCAATGTTAGGCAAACTGAAGACCTTCTCGTAAAAAGAGATGAGATCCTCGCGTAAAACACCTTCTCTTAGCTCGCCTAACTCCACCATGATGATGATCTTGTGTAACTTTTGCTGCTTAACGGCTTCTTGAGATAAGAGCTTAATTGTTTCCAATTCGGTATTGAAGCTGATGTCTGCATACTCTACAATTTCATCAATACTGCCATTAGGCGCAGGTTTAATATATATCGTTTCAATATTGGGATCAATGAGTTTGATGCTCTTTAAATTTGAAACGCGAGAATCACAGATTTGTTTCGGCTTTAATTCCAATACTTGTTCCAAGAAAAGCGAATGACCACATAGCAATTTACCCACGACAGCCCAAGTGATTCCTTCCGTATCAAAGAGGGTTTGAAGCTGATTAAAATTGTGTTTTAGTTTCGTCTTATTTAAGGTAATACAAGCCATTATTTGTTGTTTAATCTCATTTCTATATACTTTTTCTCAAATCCTTTGCGCTCATAGAGATGTTGCGCAGGATTGTTAAAGTCAACGTGTAAGGCAATGGAACCCGTGAGTGTTGTTTTGAGGTGATCGATTAATTTTCCGCCAATTCCTTTTCCCCTCTGGGCTTGGTCGGTTGCGATATAGACTAAAATATGTTCAGGGATAAATCCTTCCATCAAGGTATTTAAAACAACAGTAATACCAACGATTTGATGGTCCTCTTTTGCAATGACAATGACTCCACCTGGTTTGTTGTTTCTGCCTAGCGCATAATCAATGGCTTTGACAATGTCTTCTTTTGCATCTCCGTATTGCTCAAGATGCTGAAATAAGAAGTTTGCGTATTGTTCTACTTGTTCTTGACTGACGGGACTGTCTGAATTCTTTTTTTCTATTTGAATCATAATGTGTGTTTTTACAACTACGTAAACATACTGAGGTAAAAACCGAATAAATTATAAAGAATCAGCAGAAAAAAGGCTGACGTATAGCATTTACTTGAGAAAAAAGTAAATATAATTCGAGTAGGTAGATAAACCCTAGCATACCGATTACAATAGTTGAAAATTGTAAAATAAAATGTTTAAACCATAAAAGTACAAAAACACAAGCTTTCTTGCAAATATTTTAGAATTAATACGACTTTTATTTCGATTAAATTGAGAATTATGCAAAAAAATAAGCCTATAAAAAACAAGAGAAACACTTGCTCCTTATAGGCTTACTGCCAAAAT
>JASLHL010000305.1 GCA_030152225.1 Flavobacterium sp.
GTATTGGATTAATATTCGGCGGTGGTTTACTCGCAGTGCTCAATCAACGTTTTCGAAAAATATCCCTCGCCCTAGTGGGGTATATCCTCCTGGGACTTGCCCTCTTGATTTGTGGTTCACTCGCTCCGCATTTGTTTATACTCTATGCTGTATTAACTGTTTTTCAAGGAATTGCTGTTCCCCTTTACGAAGGATCTATTACCGCATTAATCCAAACTCAATTTGAGTCCCAATACCTCGGAAGAATCTTTGGATTAATAGGTAGTATTTGTCAAATTCCCGCCATTATTGGTTTGCTCTTCACCGCAGAATTAGCCGATCAATTCGGCGTACAAAATGTATATGTAACTGGTGGTATTGCCTTGTGCTTTTGTGCGGTATTCGTAGGAAGTAATAAACGCATGCGACAATTGAAGTGAAACTTGGACTTTCTAAATAAAAACAAGCGAACAAATCGCAACAAAGTTTTAATTCATCGGATATAAAATACGTGCGATAAACCACGCCTATAAACTAGAGGGATAAAAAACACTACATAAAATAGTTCTCTCCTTCTATCAATCTTTACACTTAAATTAATATATTCGATTAATTTTAACTTTAAAAACAGAAAAATGGGATTGGTAAAAACGATACTCTATAAAATCTCCGAGATAATAGCATTGGAGCAAGTGAAGAAACAATCCATTTTCCCTTACTATCACCTCGTCCACAACGATCAAAAAGAGCATATCAAACACCTCTATTCCTATAAAAATATCGAGCATTTTCAAGTCGATCTCGCTTTATTACATACGCATTACACCACACTTCCACTAGAACAATTATTAACAAAAAACAGTAGTAAAAATACTTACTTACTTACTTTTGATGATGGATTAAGTGAAATATACACCACTATTTACCCTCTTTTAAAGGAAAAGAAAATATCTGCTATCTTTTTTATTAACCCCAACTATGTGGATAATCACAAAATGATGCACAGACACCGCTTAAGTGTTTTGTATTCTCACATCGAAAAAAATAATATCGACGCAACAACCGCAAACAAAATAGCCAAACTTTGCCATTTTACTTATACAAGTACTTTGGATTTCAAGCAGAAGTTCTTAGCTTTAAAAGCGCAACAAGAGCAGCTTATTGAAGCTATTTTTGATCTATTACAACTGGATGAAAAACAGTATTTAAGCAAGCATATACCTTATATTACTCGTGCACAGATTCAGGAAATGATGGATAATGGTTTTTATTTTGGAGGACACTCCATGTCGCATCGCCCGCTAAACGAATTGTCTTTTGAAGAGCAAAAGAGCGAAATATTAGACTCCGTAGCTTGGCTCAAAACACACTTTGGTATTACCTATTCGCTTTTCGCTTTTCCGTTTAGCGATAGGGGAATTTCCAAACGATTAATCACCACTTTGTTTGAAATGGATCCCAACCTAATCTTATTTGGTAATTCGGGTATCAAGCAAGATATTGATCCGCGGATCATACAGCGTTTTTCGTTAGAAAATCCAAGGCTGGATACACGCAAGGTTATTATAATGGAAAATTTATACAAATGGTACAACCAAAAGATTGGAAAATATAGAATTAAAAGAAACTAATGGTGAAAGAGATCAAAGAAATACAGAAGAAAGATATTCCTCAGTTGATGGAAGATACTACATTTTGGGATCATCCTTTTCTAGCTGTAAGCAAGCATCGGTTGTGGTCACACTATCACAATCCCACTTGTGCTGATCGCGATATTGTTCTATTATTAGCTTATATAGACGGTGAACTTGTGGGGTATATGGGCGCATATACTGATTTTGTCTATACGGGAGAACAAAAACAAAAGATTGCTTGGTTATCTACTTGGTGGGTCCATCCTAAAACAAAAGGAACGGGAATTGGACGCCTACTTTTAGATACCATGTACACCAAACAAAATGGGCAAATTGGGATTTCTCAATTTACGCCTAGTGCGAAAAGAGTATATGACAAATCAGGGTATTTTATGGATCTCAAAAGCAGTCCGGGAATAAAAGCTGTGTTGCGCAGCAATTTGTCTTTTATCATTCCAACACTCCTGCCAAAAGCGAAATTTTTATACCCTTTTTTCGACTTTGCTGATCGTGCTTTGAATGTATTGATTAATGCTCGACTTAGCTTTTGTCGTCGAACCCTGCAAAAAAAGCTCAAAAACACTACAATTGACTACTTACCTTTTCCCGACACAGCCGTACGAATGCTAATTGACACCTACGGAAAACAGGATATTGCTCAAAAAAGCAATGCTTTTTTTAACTGGCTCAAAACTTACCACTGGGTGTATGAAGCTCCTTTACTATCCAATACAACAAAAGATCGCTATGTCTTTTCAATGTACGACCAATCATTTGGGTATTATTTTGTAAAAATAAGTGAGCACAAAACTTGTATTGGTTTCATAGTCTTACAAAAAAGAGGAACGACACTCAAAGTGTTGTTTACGTATTTTGATGATAAAAAGTATGGTGAATTGGTAGCTAACGTAATTAAACAACACGCTATCCAACTAAAGATCCGAGAAATTATTTGTTATGATCCCGCTATTGTTACATCACTATTTTCTTCTTCTATTTTCTTATACAAAAAAGAAAAAGTCAAACAATCTATTATATCCAAAGCTTTTAGTCTAGAAGATTTTAGCAATATTCGCGTTAATTTTGGCGATGGCGATTGTTGTTTTGCGTAGCCTCTTCTTAACCTTAGCAAAATTATACAACTAAAATTTCTCCCTTGAGAAAATATAAAAACAAAAGAAAAGCGCGACCTACTACAACTAAGTCGCGCTTTATTTATTATATCGATCCCGAATTGGGTTATTCATAAACTATCGTTTGATAATCTAACGGAATTTTACCAAAGTAAATTGCCTTGACGATTCCGTCAGACACTCCTATTTTGGGTACGTAGATTTGCTTAGCACCGCTGGATTTCATGGCAAAGGCATAGATGCGCAAGGCTGGGATAATCACATCGGCACGGTCGGGATTCAATCCCAATATTGCAATGCGTTCGTCATACGTCATTTCAGATAATCGCGTCAACTGTTGATTCAAATAACTATAGCTCAATGGCTTATCCTGA
>JASLHL010000006.1 GCA_030152225.1 Flavobacterium sp.
AATAAAATTGTAGATTCTGTTTTGTCTATTCCAAAAAAACGGTACAACGCACACGATCTACCCCTTAAAATCAACAACTGATGCGAAAAAAAGAATCCACCCCAAAAGAAAGTAAAAAAGAAACACCTGAAAAAGTTAGGAAGGTTTCTTCTGGTCCAATACGAGATAAATCCAGAACGATGAACAAGATGATTGCTGCTGTGGGTAAGGTACTGCAAAAGAAGGGATATACGGGACTTACAGCGCCTAATATTGCGAAAGCTGCTGGTGTTGATAAGAAACTGGTTTGGACGTATTTTGGTGGTGTAAATAATCTAGTAGAAGCCTACATCAGTCAAAAAGACTTTTTCAAAAGTACAACCAATAAGGGTATACAGCATTTACTACAAAACCCGGATCAATTGACCAAGAACGACATCAATGCGCTCTTGCAAAATCAATTTGATACGCTGTTAAACGATCGTTCTTTACAGCGTATTATTCACTGGGAAGTAGGTGAACACAATGATATTTTGAGAAAAATAGCAGATGCCCGAGAGGAATTAGGGGAAAACTTATTCTCTAAGGTTATTCCATACTTTGAGCATTCCGCTGTTGATATCCGAGCGCGCCTTGCCTTGGTGATCAGTGGTATCTACTACCTATCCCTACACGCCAAAAACAATGGAAGTAAATTTTGTGGCATCGATATCAACACAGAAGAAGGAAAGAAACAAATTTCCGATGCTATAGAAGAATTAATCTATGATGCTTATAATAAGGTTAACGGTTGACGGTTAGAACATATAAAAAAATAGGATGTCCCAAAAAGGACACCCTATTTTTTTTATATGTTCAATTGCTCTAGTCTTGATCCATTGCTTTTTTCACTTCTTCTTGAATAGCTTCCCACTTTTTAGTTAGTTCTTCACTAATCTTAGCGCCTCTATTTTTTAGTTTCTTTAGTTTTACACCGTAAAGAATACTAAACAAACCTAAGGTTAGAATGGAAAATGCAGTCCAATACACAATCGTAAAGGCTCCTGCTTCGAGATTTGTCATCATAAAAATGGCAAAAAGTAATCCTAAGATCCCAAAGAGAACAAGCGAAGAAATTCCCTTTACCCCATATCGATTTAATTCCACTGCCATACTCAAACTGCGCACAGAACGGAAGAGTAAAACACATCCGACATAAATAGGCAATACTTGGAGGGTAATTGCTGGTTGGCTCAATAATATAAGACCTAAGACCACATCGACAATACCTGAAAATAAAATCCAACCCCAACCATCTAATTCTTTTCTATTACTCAGGGCAAATGCTATTTCCGCGATTCCCGCAAAGAAGAAAAGCCAACTAAATAACAAGGCTAAGGATAGGTAAGACGCAACGGGCGTCATCATAATAAAGATTCCAGCGATAATAAACACTACACCTAGAATTACTGGAAGATACCAATGCTTTACATTTTGCTTGATACGATTTAAGATAATACTGCTCATGTTTTCTTTTCTTTTAAAGATACAACTTTATTATAGGTTGTGAAATAGTTTTGATTTTATTTCACCAATTTTAAAAAAATAAACAATTTCAGTATTAATTTCACTTAAATAAAATAGTTAATCACTTTCTACCTCATCGTATCTCACTATTTCAAAACGAGGAGAAAGTGCTCTTAATTCCGTATTGGGATTCTTTTTTTCAAGCCCCTTTATTCCCAATAGATCACTGAGTATCGCATATAGGTTTGTTGTGGACAGTGGGGTGTTCACCCTACCTGTTACTTTGTATTGTTCTGACACTGTATCACTATGCCAAATCACAAAAGGTACTTCTAAGCCTTTTTTGGTAAACCCGTGAATATATTTATCCTTTTTCATCGTTTGTCCATGGTCAGACAAATACAAAACTACACTCTTTTTATTTTCGACCTTTTTTATAATCTGATCTAAAACATAATCTGTGTATAATACGCTATTAAAGTAGGCATTAACCAACGGGCGATCATCGATTTTAAAGCGTTCAAACGCTTCAGGATAACGCTCGCTTACTTTCATGTGGCTTCCCTGTAAGTGAATAAAAATGAGGCGTTTTTGATTTGAATCACCTAGCGCTTGTTCAAGCATAGGAAGTACGACTTCGTCATAGCTCTTTTCTTTTGTATGTTGTCTATATTGTGCGTCTTTTGTGATAATGCTATAGAGGTTTTCATAGATTCCTATTTCGTCTTGGTTAGATAGCCAATACGTATTCCATAGATTTGTACTATTAGCCAATCCAATGATATTGTCATTTAACTGCTGCAATTGAAAATCTTTTTTCTCGACAGGAATGGATTTAGACAACATAAACGTCAGGGCTGTATTGGTAAAAGAACTCGGAGCAACTGCTTCCTCATAAACCAAGAGGTTAGATATCCGCTTCTCAAGTAAAGGAGTCGTCTCTTGTTGAGCTCCATAAATTCCCATTACATCTTTTCGAACCGACTCGCCTAAAACAACGACAATTGTCTCCAGATCAGTCTCTTCAACATCAAAGGCTGGATAGGTCATTTTTTGTTTTTTAATAAGGGCTAACTCTTTTATAAAGCGATTGGCTTCATAAAAAGAGGCCATATTGTACAAAGGAGTATTGGTCCATAGGTTATACTTGGCCATCCATCCGAAGGATTCACCTGTTAATTCTTTGTCTTTTTTATAAAAGCTATAGGACTTAAATCCAATGGGATAAATCAACAAGGCCACAGCCACCAACAGTAGATATTTCGTTTTCCATTGCCGTTTAGCCACCTGATGCACGAGATACCCTAGCGCAAAATAGTACAAGGTAAGCAGTACAATCACCGTTTTAAATGTCAGCAAGGCTTCTAGGGCTTCCGATTTATTTGTCGTTAAGAAATTATAAGCCAACGCCACATTAAATGCCTCCTTATACATGAGAAAACTCATAATACTCAACCCGTTATTTAGCGTAAAAACAAGGAGTAACAACGCTCCTATTCCCGCTCCTATTTTCGGTATTTTCCAGCAGAGTAAGATCAGACACAAAAACACGACATTATTCAAGAACATTCGAAACTCCAACATTGTATAGTAGAGAAAATAAAAAATGTTGGGCAAAAAGACCAACACAAACAAAAGGAGTAAAAGATAGGTTTCTTTTCTTTTTTTATTTACAGACATAAGGTGAAAATATCAAAATACCAACAAGAGAATTAATTTGGCGTATATTCCAGTCATACATCACTGGTATACGCGCTATCTTTTGCCCTTTTTTAGCATTTTTAAAAACAACTTGGCAAAGGTAGTTAAATAAAATTATTTAACAATTATTTTAGAAAAAGTAAAAAAAAACACCAATCTAAGATAGACCAGTGTTTTATATTTAGAAAAAGAATTTACTTACTCTTTTTTTGCTTTTGATCTAATAAAGATCATGCAAATCGCGGTTGTAATTACGCCCATCATAAGCGACATTAAGAACCCTTGTTTGGCGTAATTGCCATAGTTAAAATAACTGGCTGCATCTTGTTCTGTTTCATAAAATCCCAATTCGACAGATCGCTTGATAACAAGAGGAAAAAAGTCGGGCGTGATCACATAAGAGGTAATCCATTGGGTTAGTGGACTGAGAATGGCGATCACCAAAGACAAGACAACTCCTGAAAGCATTCCTTCGCTATAGGTCATATCGCCATCATAGAAGTTTTTCTTTTTATCCTTTAGTGCTAAAACCATGACGATGATAGCGGGAATCGCAAATAAATTGGTTAAATACAGGTGATAATCGAGGTAGGTATCGTGTAAGCCACTTAGTTTTTCGAGTACCATCCACAGTAATCCCACAAGGGAAAAGATAATTCCCCACTTTATTTCAATGCTAATTTTATTCATTGGTTTCCTTCGATCAATTGTTGTTATTTCTTGACTTTTGTTCCCATTTCCAGGCACTGGCTAACATATCATCCAGTGTTTTTGTTGGTTTCCACCCTAATACGCGTTGAATTTTATCCGTATTGGCCCATGCCTTATCCACATCACCTGGACGGCGTTCTACTATTTTATAGTTGATTTTTAAGCCACTAACGCGTTCAAACGAATGTAGCAGTTCCAAGACAGAATACCCTTGACCATTGCCAACATTAAACGCTTCTACTTGCTGCTGGTTTTTCTCTTGAATGAGGTATTCCATTGCACGTACATGAGCATCAGCAAGGTCTACTACGTGGATATAATCGCGTACACAGGTACCATCGGGCGTATCGTAATCCTGCCCATAAATGGATAAATACTCGCGTATTCCCACTGCTGTTTGGGTAATATAGGGAATCAGATTATAGGGAACCCCTAGTGGTGATTCTCCAATATGTCCTGATTCATGTGCCCCTATCGGGTTGAAATAACGCAACAAAACGGCTTGTAAAGG
>JASLHL010000338.1 GCA_030152225.1 Flavobacterium sp.
ACGATATAGGTCTTCCACTGTAATTGGATTGGTTTTCGCCTGTGCATCTGCATAAGTTGGGTAATACGCATGTACTAAAGTTTCTGGTTCAGCATGAGCAGCAAGTGCTTCCTCCACAATTCTTTTAACCTCAAAATCAGCGTAACCCACATTTTCAACATCACATAGCTCTAACTTCTCTGGTAGGCGAAGTTCAATCTCATCGTAGAATTTAATATACACTTTATCCTCTGGGTTTTCCTCGCACAAATCTTTCTCTACGCGAACGCGGTACGTTCCCGTTTCGGTAACAGTCAATCGGTTGGTATTAAACACTGCTGGATCCATCATCTCACCATTTTTAAACCAAGTATATTCCATCTCTTCAGTAGATCCTGCCGCTGAAATATTTGCTTTAATCTCAAATGAATTGGTACCTGGACATAAATATTGATCTGGTCCTAAATCAACCTCACATAAGAATTTACAATCTGTCGTTCCTGCACCCACTTCTTCTACATTTCGTTGTGCTAGTTTAATAAAGCCTTCACCACCATTATAATTGGTAATTAAAACGGCATAAATCTGACCGCGTACCGCATTATTAATGGTTAATGATTCAACTGGATCACTATCATAACTACAATCCACAATATTACCCGCAGGATAAGCCGATTGATCTGTCGTGTTATTTGGACAGTCTACTCCTGGAGGACACGGTCCTAATACCGATTCAGCACAAGCTTGATCTAAAGTATCAAAAGGTCCGAAAGCTACGAAATCAACATCCAATCCCGTTCCTACTTCATCGCCATTGGCATCAAATGCGGTATTTTGAATGATGTCAAAAACAAGATCTCCATCTTGATCTATCTTCAAGAAATACCATACCGGGTAAGGAGCAGATGATAAACAAGCAATCTGGAGTCCTTGTCCTAACGGATACTGTTCAGAAGTATTCTCTCTGTTGTTATTTGGAAAGATAATTCCTTCTGGTCCAGCACAAAACGGCTCTGCATCTAAAATACTCGTGCTACTCGTTTTTACATTGATCTTTTTCCACATACTCACGTTATCTGGTCCACAAATATTACGCACATAGAAATAGTAGGTCGTATTCACCGTTAATCCGGTAGCAGAATAATTAGGCTCTTCCACAATTTCGATTGAATCTGGGTCTGGCTCTGCCCCATCTATTGTTGAAAAGGCAATTTCCCAACGGGTCATTCCCTCTTGAGAATCCCATCCGTAATTGATGCGATCCGAACCAACACAAGCAGACAATCCGGTAACTGCAGGGCAAGTTTCGACTTTTAATTTCACATTGTCTACGGCGGCGGCGGGATCATCACCCGAACCACCATCATTTCTCCATTGAAAAACCAGACGAAGAGTTTGTCCTGCAAATGAAGTTAAATCTACTGATTCTAAAACCGTCGTAAAATCTTCTTGTAAATTGTATCCTTCTCCAACCTCTATACGTCCTGTATCTTCGAGAATTCGTTCACCAGCTAGTGGTAAATACGTCGTAGGAACAAGCCAAACACTTAAATAATCGAATTTTGTTGTTGTTCCTTCACCAACAGCTCTCCAATCAAAGCTTAAGCTTCCTTCAATTGTACCTGCAGGTATAGCGATATCGCGATACGCATGAGCTACGGTAGTTGTACTATTATTATAACTATTGGTTACCCCGTTGTCTTTTGTAACGTATAGTGATTGTGTTCCTCCATTATTCACGGCTGTTCCAACCACCCATTTATTGTCTGAGTTGCTAACAAGACTCCAATTGTTATCTCCCTCAAAGTCATCTTCATAAGTTAGCTCACCTGGAATTTGTCCTGTCATAATTAACACAGACTTCCAGAAGCTTTTATCTGTATCACTACACACCGTTCTTACCCATGCATAGTAAGCAGTATTCGATTCTAACCCATCAATAGTATAAGGATTATCTGTTGTAGTTACTGAACCTGTCACAGTATCTCCAGGTTCAGTATTGGTCGTTGAATAATAGATTTCATAATTATCTTGTCCTTGAACGGCTGGCCAAGAAATCACAGCGGATGATTCTGTCACACGATCTACCTGTACATTGGCAGGCGCAGAACAAGTAATAGCAGAAACCTCTAAGTTATCAATAGCTGCTGGGGGATTGTTTCCTCCGCCACCATCCTGTTTCCATTCAAATACCAAACGCATGGTTTCACCTGCATAAGTTGTTACATTTTGTATCAACTGTTCTCTAATGAAATTGGGATTTGCATTAAATTCTGTTCTTCCCAGTTGGATTCTGTCTTCCGAAGCTGTTATTTGCGTACCAGGGCTCGGTGTAAAAGTAGCTGGTACGACCCAAACTCTAAAATAATCCCAAATTCCACCTTCTCCAATACATCTCCAATCAAAATTCACTGCTACCTCCACTGTTTCAGCTGGAATGGTAATATCGCGGTAAGCATGCGCTGTTGTTAAGGCGTCAAAATTATAGGTATTAGTTGCCCCATTGTCTTGGCTAATATAAAGAGAACTTGTACCACCATTGTGTACAGCGGTACCTACAACCCACTTATTCACTGAATTACTAGCTGCATTCCAAGCGTAAGTTCCTTCAAAATCTTCGATATAAGGAAGTGTTGCAGGAATTTGTCTAGTTTCGAAAGACACCTGTTTCCAAGCACTTTTCTCTGTCTCATCACACACTGTTCTTACCCAAACCGTATAAGAAGTACTCGCTGTTAGTCCCTCAATCGTGTATGGATTTTCTGATGTTACAGTCCCTGTTGCTGTATCTTCTGGATATTGATTTGTTGTTGCGTGATATACTTCATAGGTGTCTTGTCCTTCAACAGCTGTCCAAGATATCGCTGCACTTGATACCGTTATGGCATCTACTTCTACGTCTTGTACAGCACTACAAGTAAGCTCTACAACTTCAACATTATCAATTGCTGCTGGAGGTTGAGTTCCACCGCTAACATCCTGGCGCCATTCAAATACCAAGCGCATGTTTTGTCCACTAAAAGCAGCTACATTTTGTTCAAAACTCGCTCGAACAAAATCAGGGTTTAGGTTAAAATCGCTTCCTAACTGAAAACGATCTGTAGCTTCAGTAATTTGTTCATCGATTATTGGATTAAAAGAAGTTGGAACTAGCCAAATTCTAAAATAATCATATTTCGTTGTTTCGCCTTCACCTACACAACGCCAATCAAAACTAACCATTATATCCCCTACATCTTCTGGTATAGCAAGGTCGCGATAGGCATGAGTCACCATTCTACCATTTACATTATATGAATTATTCACACCTTCATCTTCACTAATATACAGTGATTTTGTTCCTCCATTATGGATGGCAGTTCCAATAAACCACTTATTATTGGAGCCTGTACCTAGGGTCCAATTTGCGTTTCCTTCGAAATTATCTGTAAAAGGAAGTGTAGCAGCTATTTGTTCTGTTGTAAAAGCCATTTCATTTGAGAACATCGAAACGTCTTCTGCTCCACAGGTTGCGCGAACATATAGTTTATAGGCTGTACTAGCTGTTAATCCATCAATAACTAAAGGCATTGTGCTAATGTCCGTAATGGTTCCTGCTAGTGCTAATCCAGTTGCTCCTGATCCTGCTTCTCCTTGCGTTCTCACTTCATAAGCAATCCCTGCTGTGGTTTCGCTTTCTGATATGGTAAAGCTTACACTTGTAGCTGTACTACTATCTAGGGTAGCACGTATCGGGAGACAGGTCATCTCCGCTCCAAACGTAATTTTCAAATTTGGTCTGGTTGTCAATGCAGTTAAAGCACTTGTTGGTAGTGATCGATCACTTTCAACTGTAAAATGCATATTGGTTGCGGTTGACGCTTTTATTTCCAATCCATCAAAACCATCACTATTACCCCCACCTTCAAAATTGGTTTCTACTAGAACCAATAAGTTTTTTGTTCCATCCGTATAAGAAAAAGAACGGTTAAAATTAAGGGTATTATAGCCCACGGTAGTTGGTGTAAATAGGTCATCAAAAACTAAAGTTGCTCCTTCGGTAAAAGTTTCCCAAAGTCCCCCAACAAGTGTTGTTGACTCGACTTCCTTCAGATAAATTTTAACAGGTCTTGCACCTTTAATCACACCGATATCCCAAGCTAGTTTATTGATAAAACCAGTTTGATCGATCTCTTCTGAGGTATAGAGTGCGGCTGATCGCGAGTAGCCATAATGACTACTCAGCGGTTGCCTATCTGCCTCTGTACCAATGCCAATTTCAACCTCTTGTCCATAAGTAATACAAATACTTAGTAAGAAGAAGAATAGCACTGTCATTCTTTTCATACGTATTAAGTTTTAAGTTAGTTAGGATCAAATATAAAATTTTTTTATCCAAAGATTAACAAAACAAAGGCTTTGACCTTTACTCAACCTGCATAGAACAAGAACTTTGATTAGTATTCATCTAGCACTATAAAAAAAAAGTGCCGTTATTCATTATTTATTAAGTTAAATAAACCTCATTAATAAAAATTAAACCAAAATAATTTACAATCTGTTTTTTTTCACAAATTCCTTTGATTCTGAAAATTTATTGTTAAATCTTCAATTCTAACTCCTTAAAACAAAAAATCCTCACCCCATAACAGGGCAAGGACTTTTCAAACTATACTAAACTTAATACTCAAACGAATTTATTTAATAATGACGAATTCGCTTCGTCTGTTGATTGCGTGATCTTCTTCTGAACAGTTTGATTTGCAATCTATTTTTGGTTGACTCGCTCCGTATCCTTGAGATTCTAAGCGGTAGGCTTCTACGCCTTTCGACAATACGTACTGAACCGTTGTCTTAGCTCTATTCTCTGATAGCTTCTGGTTGTAAGTAGCACTTCCGCGGTTATCTGTGTGAGCACCTACTTTGATACGCATCTGTGGGTTGCGCTTCATCACCTTCACCAGCTTATCCAACTCAAACGCCCCTTGTTGGGTGATATTCGAACGGTTAAATTCAAAGTAAATATCACCTAAGATGATCTCGTCTTTCGTTACAATCACCTCGATTGGGCGAAGACCAACATTCACGAGCTGACGACCTCCTTTGCGGTTCAACGGAACTTCAATCGACTTGCCTTCAAAATCCTCTTTGTCTACCTGTAGGTGGTAAAACTTATCACAGTCGACCACGTATTCCACAATACCTCGGCGATCCGTAAACTTAGTCTCAATCAAGTTCTTGCGATCATCGAAGATGTCTACGCGTGCTCCTTCTAAAACCTTACCGGTATCTTTATGCGTTACTGTGACATACATCTCTGTATTACAAACTGGTTTCGCCTTGTAGATATCATCGCGGCCAATGCGGTTGGTCGAGAAAAAACCAATGTCTTTTCCAGGGTAGAAAGAAAATGCGAAGTCATCTTTCGCCGTATTGATTGGGGCTCCTAAGTTCTTCGGCTCTGCCTGTGGAATCGCTAAGTCAACCACATAGACATCCAAACCACCAAATCCTTTGCGGGAATCCGAAGCAAAGTACAACTTCCCATCTTCAGAGATAAACGGAAACGATTCTCGGCCTTCAGTATTAATCTGACTTCCCATATTCACTGGTGTTCCGTAGTTACCTTCCGAATCAATATCCACCTTCCAGATATCCGTGCTTCCCATCGTGCCTGGCATATCAGAAGAGAAGTACAACGTACGACCGTCCTTGCTCACACTTGGGTTACTAACCGAGTAATCACTGCCATTGAAGGGTACCGGTTCAAAATCCGTCCACTTGTCTTTCTTTCTAGTGGCGCGGAAAACACTTACCTTTCCTAACTT
>JASLHL010000150.1 GCA_030152225.1 Flavobacterium sp.
TAATACATGAACCGATTGAAAATCTTGTCCATGTGTGGTATATTGTAATTCGTAGGCTTGATTTCCTCTTAAGGTGATCGATAACAATAATAGACCAACTAAACAGAAGGCAATGGTTGCGGTCACTTTAGAAACTAAGGGTTTAGATACCTCGTGACTGATATTTAAGTTCATTAACATGATGGTAAATAACATTAAAATCATAATCGCCCCAGAGTACACCATGATGTGAATCATACCTAAGAACTGCGAGTTCAATAGAATGTAGTGACCCGCGATAGAGAAGAAACTAACAACCAACCACAAAGCGCTGTGAATCGGGTTTTTACTCAACAGCGTTAAGGCTGCACTTCCTAGAGTAATTGTCGAAAGGATATAAAATAAAATTTCTACCATGATTACGCTTGATTCTGTTTGTTTGTATTCGCTATAGCAGCCTCTAATGGCATCACTAATTTATCTTTTCCGTAGATAAAGTTCTCACGGGTAATATCGGCTTTGGTAATTTCTCCAGATTTTGTTAAGTAAATGGCTTGCTTTGGACAAGACTCTTCACATAACCCACAGAAGATACAACGCAGCATGTTGATTTCGTAGATTTCAGCATACTTTTCTTCGCGATACAAGTGTTTTTCTTCTGGTTTGCGCTCAGCTGCTTTCATTGTGATTGCTTCTGCAGGGCAAGATAAGGCACAAAGTCCACAAGCCGTACAGCGCTCTCTTCCTTCGTCGTCGCGCATTAGCGTATGTCTACCGCGGTAAACAGGGCTAAATGGACGGGTTTGTTCTGGATAAGAGATTGTCACCTTTTTCTTAAACATGTGTTTTAAGGTAACCATCATTCCTTTGATAATCGCAACCAAATAGATGCGCTCGCTCCAAGATAGCTTCTTATTCGAAACCATCTTTTTTCTTCCTGATAAAGAATAGGTAGTAGTTGATGACATGTTTAATTAGTTTAAAAGTAAGATTACAACAGCTGTAACAATTAGGTTCAATAATGCCAATGGGATTAAGGTTTTCCATCCTAAGTTCATCAATTGGTCATAACGGAAACGCGGTAAGGTCCAACGTACCCACATATAAACAAAGATGAAAAAACAGATCTTTACAAATAGGGCAATAATTCCCAATACATTTGCAATATTTACCCCCCAGTTTTCAACGGCCCATGACATACCTGGATAGTTATACGCTCCAAAGAATAGTACTGCAATGATCGCTGAAGAAATAAATAAGTTCGCATATTCAGCAAATAAATAGAATCCCATTTTCATGGATGAATATTCCGTGTGGAATCCACCGATTAACTCTTGCTCACATTCCGCTAAGTCAAAAGGAGCTCTATTCGTTTCTGCAAAAGAACAAATGAGGAAGATTAAAAACCCAATAGGTTGATAAAATACGTTCCAATTCATTCCGCTTTGTTGCAGGGCAATTTCTCTCATACTCATACTTTGTGTGATTAACAGCAAAGAAATAAGCGAAAGTCCCATAGCAATTTCGTATGAAATCATTTGAGAAGCCGCACGAATACCACTCATCAATGAATATTTGTTGTTGGATGCCCAAGCCCCAATCATAATTCCGTAAACACCAACAGAAAGTACCGCAAGAACGTATAAGATTCCGACGTTAAGATCTGCTGCTTGCAGAATAATTTCTCTTCCAAATAGGACAAATTTATCTCCCCAAGGCAGTACAGCACTAGTCATTAAAGCTAGTGTCATTGCCAAGAAAGGACCAAATTTGAATAAGAATCGGTTAGGCGTAGTAGGTTCGTATTCCTCTTTAGCGAATAGTTTTAAACCATCGGCCAAAGGTTGTAAAACCCCTCCTTTACCTGCACGGTTTGGACCTAAACGATCTTGTATCCACGCTGCGATTTTTCGCTCAGCTAGCGTAGCATACATCGCCATAAGCATTGTAATTGCGAATACAACTACAATAATAACTGCTTTATCAATAATAATAGCTTTATCCATTTTATACCGTTTTATTCTTTAGATTCTTCGTTCGTCAAAGGGATCGCTTTCATACTGATCTTTTTGCGATCTTGCTCACGTCCTTCTAAAATATGCTCTTCTGTTTTAATCACTACGTGATCTAATTTCTTGGTGTAGTTATTTTGATTAATTACAGAGAATTTTTCGAATTTTCGCGGTCCTTCAATAACCCAATCACTTGTTTCTTTGTGGTCGAATCGGCATGAATTACAGATAAATTCTTCTACTTCATGGAATTCGTCTTTGCGTGCTGTTACACGTTGAATTTCTTCTCCAAACATCCATAAGGTCACTTTCCCAGAACAAGTCGGGCAGTTTCGGTGTGCATTGTAGGGTTTGTTGAACCAAACTCGCGATTTGAAACGGAAGGTTTTGTCTGTTAAAGCACCAACTGGACATACGTCGATCATATTTCCAGAGAATTCATTGTCGATAGCGGCTGAAATATACGTAGAAATTTGCGCATGTTCCCCTCTACCACATACACCGTGAACGCGTTTGTCTGTTAGTTGTTCTGCTGTTTTGACACAACGGTAACAAAGAATACAGCGGTTCATGTGCAATTGGATATTGTCTCCAATATTTTCAGGTTCAAACGTTCTCTTTTCCTCTTGGTATCTTTTTTGTTCTTTTCCGTGTTGGAAGGCCAAGTTTTGCAAATCACATTCTCCTGCTTGATCACAAATAGGGCAATCCAACGGGTGATTGATCAAAAGAAATTCAGTTACTGCTTTTCTTGCTTCTAAAACTCGTGGCGAAGAGATACTTTTTACTTCCATACCATCCATAACTCCTGTTTTACAAGAAGCCATTAGTTTGGGCATCGGACGTGGATCTGCTTCACTACCTTTGGAAACTTCCACTAAACAAGCTCTACATTTTCCTCCTGTTCCCTCTAGTTTTGAGTAATAGCACATTGCTGGTGGAACAGATTCCCCACCAATCATTCTTGCTGCTTGTAGAATGGATGTTCCTGGTTCTACTTCTATTTCATGTCCGTCTATAGTAACTTTCATAAATTGTGCTTTTTAGCTAAAAAATTAGCGTGAATTATTTATTAATCAGTTGTTTTACGCTTGAAAAAGGTTCTTGTACAAAGTGATTTCTGTCTTTTACTTTTTCAGGGAATAAAACGTGATATTCAAACTCGGCTCTAAAATGTCTAATAGCAGCAGCTACTGGCCAAGCCGCAGCATCTCCTAGTGGACAAATCGTATTTCCTTCAATATTGCTTTGTATGTTCCACAACAGGTCAATGTCATCCATGGTTCCCTGTCCTGTTTCAATGCGGTGCAATACTTTCTCCATCCAACCCGTTCCCTCGCGACAAGGTGAACATTGTCCACAGCTTTCATGCGCATAGAAACGAGCAAAGTTCCAGGTGTTTCGAACGATACAAGCCGTATCATTGTACACGATAAACCCTCCAGAACCCAACATAGATCCTGTTTCAAAACCTCCATCAGATAAAGATTCATACGTCATTAAACGATCTTCACCATTGGCGGTTTTATATATTAAATGAGCCGGTAAGATTGGCACGGAAGACCCTCCAGGAATTAAAGCCTTAATAGGTCTGTCATCCATCATACCGCCACAGTATTCGTCAGAATTGATAAATTCTTCTACTGTAATTCCCATCTCAATTTCGTAAACTCCTGGTTTTTTGATGTGTCCAGAAGCCGAGATTAATTTCGTACCTGTAGAACGTCCCAAACCAATTTTAGCATACTCATCTCCTGAATTGTTGACAATCCAAGGAATATTAGCGATGGATTCAACGTTGTTTACTACGGTTGGATTTCCCCATAAACCACTTACTGCAGGGAAAGGAGGTTTGATACGAGGATTTCCTCGTTTTCCTTCTAAAGATTCAATTAGGGCTGTTTCCTCTCCACAGATATACGCTCCTGCACCACAGTGTACGTGTAAATCTAAAGAGTAGTCTGTTCCTAGAATGTTTTTACCCAACCATCCTGCGGCATAGGCCTCTTTGATGGCTCGCTCAAGGGTTTTAAATACCCACATGTATTCACCGCGAATATAGATATACGATAAGTTTGCCCCTAAAGCATAACTTGCCGTAATCATTCCCTCAATTAACAAATGGGGAATGTATTCCATTAAGTATCTATCTTTGAATGTACCCGGTTCTGACTCATCGGCATTGCATACTAAATGCCTTGGTTTACCTGATTTTTTGTCGATGAAACTCCATTTTAAACCTACGGGGAATCCCGCACCTCCACGTCCTCGTAGTCCTGATGCTTTTACTTGTTCCGTAATATCATCGGGAGCCATGGTTTTCAAAGCTTTTTCAACCGATGCATATCCGCCATTTTGACGATATACCTCATATGATTTTATCCCAGGGATATTGATCTTGTCTAATAATATTTTTGTCGCCATAGTACTATTTGTCGTGAAGAATTACTTTTCCTGCTTTACAATCAGCAATGATTTGGTCGATTTTATCTGCTGTTAAGTGTTCCTTATAGAAGTCGCCAAGTTGCATCATTGGTGCATACCCACATGCGCCCAGACATTGAACACCAACTACAGAAAATAACCCATCAGGTGTTGTTTCTCCTGGTTTAATACCTAGTTTTTCACAAGCGTATTCCATCATATCATCTGCTCCTCGGATGCCACAGCATGAAGTTAAGCAGAACTCGAACGTATACGTACCCATTGGTTTTTGGTTGTACATCGTATAAAAGGTAACTACTTCGTATACTTCGATCGATGAAATTTCTAATATCTCCGCTACTTTATCCATCAATTCTACGCTGATCCAGTTATCATGCGCATCTTGTACTGCGTGTAACACAGGTAAAAGCGCTGATTTCTTTTTGTCAGCAGGGTAGTGGCTCAACAATTCGTCAATGCGTTGTTGAAGTTCAGGCGTGATATTTATATTTTGTTTGTATTTCTTCGTTTCCATGATTTAAGCGTCTAATTCTCCTGCAATGATGTTTAAACTTGATAAAGTAATAATCGCATCTGATAACATACCTCCTTTTACAATGTC
Source organism: Flavobacterium sp. (assembly GCA_030152225.1). Classification (GTDB taxonomy): domain Bacteria; phylum Bacteroidota; class Bacteroidia; order Flavobacteriales; family Flavobacteriaceae; genus Flavobacterium. The sequence continues at coordinate 5,038 of JASLHL010000150.1, forward strand.
ATTATACGCTTGGTAAATGATAAAACAAGGTCTTCTAAAATGCAATCGATACGGGGTTCTACTTCCATCCGTAATGAGGTAGAAACCTAATTCTCCATTTCCTCCTTCTACGGCGTGATACAGTTCCGTTACGGGAACAGGTACTTCACCCATTACAATCTTGAAGTGATAAATTAGCGCTTCCATGTTGGTATACACATCTTCTTTTGGAGGGAGATAGTATTCTGGAACGTCAGCGTGGAAAGGGCCTTCAGGCATTTTATCCAAGGCTTGACGAATAATTTTCATACTTTCCCATACTTCGGCATTACGCACGCAAAAACGATCGTAACAATCGCCAGAAGTTCCTACGGGAATCTCAAAGTCAAAGTCTTCATAAGAAGAGTACGGTGTTGCCACGCGAACGTCGTAATCTACACCAGCAGCACGTAAGTTTGGACCTGTAAATCCAAAGTTAATTGCCTCTTCTGCTGAGATTCCACCTACGCCAATGGTACGATCCATGAAGATTCTGTTTCGAGTTAATAAACCTTCAAATTCGCTCCAAATAGCAGGGAATTCAGCTAAAAACTCTTCTATTTTTTGGAAAACTGCAGGGCTCCAGTCTCTTTCGAAACCACCGATTCTACCCATATTGGTTGTTAATCGTGCACCTGAAATTTCCTCGTATATTTCGTATATTTTTTCTCTGTATTGGAATACGTATAAGAAACCCGTTAAGGCTCCTGTATCTACCCCCATTACAGAGCTACAGATAATGTGGTCGGCAATACGCGCTAATTCCATGATAATTACACGCATATATTGGACGCGTTTTGGAATATCGATACCCAATGCCTTTTCAACTGTTAACCACCAAGCCGTGTTGTTGATTGGCGATGAACAGTAGTTCAAACGATCCGTTAGGACGTTAATTTGATAGAACGGTCGGTTTTCGGCTATCTTTTCAAAAGCACGGTGGATATACCCCACTGTCCCTTCTCCATCTAATACCTTTTCCCCATCTAACAGGATAATATTTTGAAAGATACCATGCGTAGCTGGGTGCGTAGGACCTAAGTTTAAGATTTGTAACTCTGTACCATCTTCTTTAAACTTTTCCTCTATAAGCTTCGCGTATCTTTGTTCTGGCGGTAATAATAAATCTGACATAATCGTAAATCTTAATCAGTTGTTATTAACAATTGTGAATCGTTCTACCAAAGAAACGATCGTCTTTGTCTGTTCTTCCTTCATCTTCCATTGGAAATTCTTTGCGCAGCGGGAAAGATTCCATTTCATCCATATTTAAAATGCGTTTTAACTGTGGATGGTTCTTGAATTTGATGCCGTAAAAATCATACGTTTCTCTTTCTTGCCAGTTTGCTGATTTGAATAAATCGGTCACCGAATCTACGGTTGGATTTTTGCTGCTCAAAAAGGTTTTGAAGCGAATGCGAACATTGTCCATCCAGTTGTGCATATGGTACACCACAGCTAATTGACGATCTTCTTCTGAGTCTGGGTAGTGAACACCGCAAACATCGGTTAGAAAGTTGAAATTCATTTGGTCATTGTCTTTCAAAAACTCAACAACGGCGTGAAGCGTTTCCGGCGCGACTTCAAAAATAAGCATGTCGTGCTGTTCGTGAAATTCCTTAACCGACAAACCAAATTGATCGATTAAAGCCTTTTGAATGATTTGATTATCTAATGCCATATTTATTTACTTTCTATGTTATAAGATTTTAATAACTCATCGTATTCTTTTGTACCCCGTCTGTAGATCGATTCTGCTTTTACGATTTCGTGTAATCGCATAACGCCATCTAAGATTTGTTCCGGTCGAGGAGGGCAGCCAGGTACATAAACATCTACGGGGATTACTTTATCGATACCCTGTAGTACAGAGTATGTATCAAAAATCCCACCAGAAGAGGCACATGCACCTACGGCGATTACCCATTTGGGCTCAGCCATTTGTTCGTATACTTGGCGTAAGATTGGGGCCATTTTTTTGGAAATTGTACCCATAACCATCAACATATCTGCTTGTCTAGGAGAGAAACTCATACGCTCTGATCCAAAACGCGCAATGTCATACGTAGCAGCCATCGTCGCCATAAATTCAATACCACAACATGAAGTCGCAAAAGGTAAAGGCCACATCGAATTCGAACGTGCCAAACCAACTACTTCACTTAATTTCGTAGCAAAAAAACCTTCTCCCACATATCCTTCAGGAGCTTCTACTGTTTTATATTTTTTATCGCTCATCTTCCTAGTTTTTTAATCCCATTCGAGACCTTTCTTTTTAAATTCATATAATAGTCCAACTAATAACAGGAATAAGAAAATTCCCATCTTAGCAAATCCATCCCATCCCAATTCTTGAAAGTTCATCGCCCAAGGGTAAAGGAATACCACTTCAACATCAAATAAAACAAAGAGAATAGCGACTAAGAAATATTTTACGTTAAAAGGAATACGTGCGTTTCCCAATGATTCTAGTCCACATTCCCAAGTACTATCCTTGATTTTTGATTTTTTTCTAGGTCCTAGTTTACCTGAGACCCATATCGTCACTGCTACAAATCCCGCAGCCAGTGCAATTTGCATTAAAATTGGTATAAAATCGAGTTGACTTGATTGCATAAGTACAAGTTTTATGTTAGAATACAACATACAAATATAGAGCCCTAGATCGTCTTAACAAAGCTTTAGAACTCTTGGTGTTGGGCTAAATCTTTAATATTGCGCAATATGTATTTAGATTAATTATAAATAGTAGCTATAAGCATAAAAAAAGCTACCTAATCGAAATTAGATAGCTTTACTGTAACGGAAAATTATATATATATTCTTAATCTTCTATCACTTGTACATTAGTGGCAATAAGCCCTTTTTTACCTTGTTCCTCTTCGTAAGAAACGCGGTTACCTTGTTCTACGTTCTTTGTTTTTAAACCAGTGATGTGAACAAAGATGTCTTGTTTAGTAGCTTCATTTGTAATGAAACCAAATCCTTTGTCTTCGTTGAAGAATTTAATTACGCCTGTGTGCATTTTAAAAAAATAAAAATATTAGAACACCAAATATATAGTTTTTTTAGTGTCTAAAGGGGCTGAATTTGAATTTTTTATTAAAAAATATTCCCACTTGTCTTTTTTTTAATTTTTCTTGTGTTTTCAACGCTTTAAAAGGGGTATTTTTAGAAAAAAATAGAGGGAACTAAATTTAGTTCCCTCTATTTGTATTGGCATCTTGCGATTATTCTTCTTCTAATGGTTTCATGTGGAATGATTCCATGAAAGCCGTTGTATAGTTTCCTGCTTTGTAGTTTGGATCGTCCATCAACTGTCTGTGGAACGGAATTGTTGTTTTGATTCCTTCGATAACAAACTCATCTAATGCACGTTTCATTTTGTTGATTGCTTCTTCTCTTGTTTGAGCAGTTGTGATCAACTTAGCAATCATTGAATCGTAGTTAGGCGGGATAGAGTACCCTGAGTATACGTGTGTATCTAAACGCACACCATGTCCTCCTGGTGCATGCAACGTTGTGATTCTTCCTGGAGAAGGTCTAAAGTCGTTGAATGGATCTTCTGCGTTGATACGACATTCGATCGAGTGTAATTTTGGCGTGTAGTTTTTACCAGAAATAGGCACACCTGCAGCCACTAAGATTTGCTCGCGAATTAAATCGTAATCAATTACTTGCTCTGTGATTGGGTGTTCTACTTGGATACGCGTATTCATTTCCATGAAGTAGAAGTTGCGATCTTTGTCCACTAAGAACTCAATCGTTCCTGCTCCTTCATATTTGATGAATTCAGCAGCTTTTACAGCAGCTAATCCCATTTTGTCTCTCAATTCATCAGTCATGAATGGAGAAGGAGTTTCTTCCGTAAGTTTTTGGTGACGTCTTTGGATCGAACAGTCTCTTTCAGATAAGTGACAAGCTTTTCCATAAGAATCTCCTACTACTTGGATTTCGATGTGACGAGGATCAACGATTAGTTTTTCCATGTACATTCCGTCATTTCCAAAAGCAGCAGCTGCTTCTTGACGTGCACTTTCCCAAGCTTTTTCTATTTCTTCTTCTTTGAAGATCTCACGCATCCCTTTTCCACCACCTCCAGCAGTTGCTTTCATCATCACAGGGTAACCAATGGCTTTGGCTGTTTTTTTTGCGTGTTCTAAAGACTCTAACAACCCATCAGAACCTGGAACCGTAGGTACTCCAGCTAGCTTCATTGTTTCTTTTGCTGTTGCTTTGTCTCCCATTTTCTCGATCATCTCTGGAGAGGCACCGATAAATTTTACTCCGTGCTCTTGACAGATTTTAGAAAACTTTGCATTTTCAGCTAAGAAGCCATATCCTGGGTGTATCGCATCAGCATTTGTGATTTCAGCTGCAGCGATAATGTTGGAAATTTTTAAATATGATAGGTTTGAGGGAGCAGGTCCAATACATACAGCTTCATCAGCGAAGCGTACGTGAAGACTATCTGCATCTGCAGTTGAATAAACCGCTACAGTTTTAATTCCCATTTCTTTACACGTTCTAATGATGCGTAAAGCAATTTCACCTCTATTAGCTACTAATATTTTTTTAAACATCTTCTGAAATTTTAAATTCTAATTTTACTTTTCTTCTTTGCAAGCAGAGAAGGGTTGTCTAATTTCTTAAGATGGGTCAACTAAGAATAAAGGTTGATCAAACTCAACAGGTGACGAATCGTCAACTAAGATTTTTACAATTTTACCTGAAACTTCAGATTCAATTTCGTTGAATAACTTCATTGCTTCAATAACACAAACGACATCGCCAGGTTTGATTACAGTTCCTACTTCTGCGAAAGGAGCTTTATCTGGTGCTGGTTTTCTGTAGAATGTTCCAATGATTGGAGATTTTACAGTAATGTATTTTGCATCTTCTCCTGCTGGAGCTGCCGCTGCTGGAGCATCAGTTGCTACTGGAGCTGCCGCTGGAGTAGCTACAGCTGCTTGTGGCATAGATTGCGCTACTGGAACTTGTTGGATATACGTTGTTTCAGTGCTTCCCGTTTCTGTTGTTTTGATGGTGATTTTAAAATCATCCATTTCTAATTTTACTTCTGTAGCTCCTGACTTCGCTACGAATTTGATTAGGTTTTGAATTTCTTTAATGTCCATACTAATGTATTGGTTAGTTGTTTTTTCTAAATTAATTTAACTATTGTAAGCCCACTTTAGGTATATTGATCCCCACGTGAATCCACCACCAAATGTAGCAAAAATGATATTATCACCTTTTTTCAATTGGCTTTCGTAATCACACAGTAATAGGGGTAAAGTAGCAGAGGTTGTATTTCCGTATCGCTCAATGTTCAGTAAGACTTTAGATTCGTCTAGTCCCATGCGATGTGCAGTAGCATCGATGATGCGTTTATTGGCTTGATGTGCCGCTAACCAATTGATATCGGTATGCGTTAAATTGTTGCGTTGCATGATTTTTTCGCTCACATCTGCCATGTTGGATACGGCATATTTGAAAACAGTTTTTCCATCTTGGAACACATAGTGTTGTCTGTTGGCTACTGTTTCTGCGCTTGTTGGTAAAATAGAACCACCAGCGTCAATTTTTAAATATTCTCTTCCGATTCCGTCACTTCTTAGGTATTCATCCATAATTCCGTAACCTTCGGTATTGGGTTCAAATAGTACGGCTCCGGCAGCATCACCAAAGATGATACACGTAGCGCGATCGGTATAATCGATGATCGAAGACATTTTGTCTGATCCAATTAACAATACTTTTTTGTATTTACCAGATTCAATATAAGCAGAGGCAACAGACATCCCATATAAGAAGCTTGAACAAGCAGCTTGTAGATCAAAGGCAAATGCATTGGTTGCGCCAATTTGAGTAGCTACGTATACACCTGTAATTGCTACAGGCATATCAGGGGTTGCTGTTGACAATAGAACTAGGTCTATCTCTTTTGGATCTATTCCCGATTTTTTAATTAAGTCTTCCGCAGCTTTAATAGCCATGTGGGAAGTTCCTTTGCCAGGTTCTTTAAGAATTCGTCGTTCTTTAATTCCTGTTCGAGAGGTAATCCACTCGTCGTTGGTTTCAACCATTTTTTCTAAATCCGCGTTGGTCAACTTTGTCTCAGGCAAATAACAACCAACTGCAGTAATGGCTGCATGTATTTTTGTCATATGGTGTTGCTTTACTTTATAAAAACATTCCAAAAAGAAGCGAAAATTACAAAAAAAAAACGAATTGGAGCTTTTTTAAGTCTTAAAACTCGTTGTCTCAGTAAATTTCAACAAAAAAAAACTCTCACACACTGTGAGAGTTTATTGTGTTTTTTTGAAAAGCTTATGCTTCTACTGCTGTTGTTTTATCAATTACAACTTGTCCTCTGTAGTAAAGTTTTCCTTCGTGCCAGTAAGCTCTGTGGAATAAGTGAGCTTCACCAGTAACAGGACAAGTAGCGATAGTTGGAGCTACAGCTTTGTAGTGTGTTCTTCTTTTATCTCTTCTTGTT
>JASLHL010000162.1 GCA_030152225.1 Flavobacterium sp.
GGATTAACAAACCATTTAAAGTTACTTTCAAACATAGGGCACGAATTTCCTCCTCTTAAACTAACCACACCTGTGTTGTTGTTTGAAACAAATTTCCACTGACTTCCATTAAAGCAGTGAGCATCAGCGATGTTGAAAGAAGTAACTTTTACAAACTCTCCTCCAATATGGGAAACATTTGTCAAGGTCCAATCTCCTTTAATTCCGTATTGGGACTGTTTATCCATCGTCGGTTTACACGAAGCTACTGCTAAACCAATAAAACTTAACAAGACTAACTTTTTCATAATATTTCTTCTATTTTTTACAATAATACAAACTTTCTCGTTATTATAAGATTTTAGTGTACAAAAAAGCTCCAAATGACAAATTGACATCTTGAATTGGGTTGGTATCTTTTTTGCCTACTAATTCTATATAAAAATATTAAAAATAATAATACCAAAATAATTATGACATCTGGAAAAATTAATGTTACTGTAGAGAATATCTTTCCTTTGATTAAAAAATTCTTGTATAGTGATCACGAGATATTCTTGAGAGAGTTAGTTTCAAATGCAACTGATGCTACATTAAAGTTAAAGCACCTCACGAGTATTGGGGAAGCGAATGTGGAATATGGCAATCCTATTATTGAGGTTAAAATTGACAAAGACAGCAAAAAACTCCACATTATTGACCAAGGACTGGGGATGACCAAAGAGGAAGTGGAGAAATACATCAACCAAGTTGCCTTTTCTGGGGCTGAGGAGTTCTTAGAAAAATATAAGGACAGTGCCAAAGACACGGGGATTATTGGGCACTTTGGATTAGGTTTTTACTCTGCTTTTATGGTAGCGGACAAAGTAGAAATCATTACCAAGTCATTTAAAGATGCCCCTGCGGCACATTGGACGTGTGATGGTAGTCCAGAGTATACCTTAGAAGAAAGCGACAAGCAAGATAGAGGAACGGAGATTGTACTTCACATTGCGGAAGATTCGTTAGACTTTTTAGAGGAGTACAAGATTCGTGAGCTATTGACGAAGTACAACAAATTTATGCCTGTGCCAATTAAATTTGGTACACATGAAGAAGGGGAAGGCGAGGACAAAGTAGAAGTAGATACCATCATCAACAACCCAAATCCTGCTTGGACGAAACAACCTGCAGATTTGACAGAAGAAGATTACAAAAACTTCTACCGCGAGTTGTATCCGATGCAATTTGAAGAACCTTTATTCAATATTCACTTGAATGTCGACTACCCATTTAACTTAACGGGAATTTTGTATTTCCCTAAATTAAGTGGAGATATGCAAATGCAAAAGGACAGAATCCAACTGTACCAAAATCAGGTATTTGTAACGGATAACGTAGAGGGAATCGTTCCTGATTTCTTAACAATGTTGAAAGGGGTGATTGATTCGCCAGATATTCCATTAAACGTATCGCGTTCGTATTTACAAGCAGATGGGAATGTTAAGAAAATTTCAAACTACATTACACGTAAAGTAGCGGATAAATTAAAATCGCTATTCAATGAAAACCGAGCTGATTTTGAAAGCAAGTGGAACGACATTAAAGTTGTTTTAGAATACGGTATGTTGTCTGAGGAAAAATTCGCTGAAAAAGCAGGTGCTTTTATGCTATACCCTACGACAGACAATACGTACTATACGATTGAAGAATTAAAAGAAGCAACGAAAGATTTACAAACGGATAAAGACGGAAACCTCGTTGTTTTATATACATCCAACAAAGATGCGCAACACAGCTATATCAGTGCAGCAAAAGAAAAAGGATACCAAGTGATTGTACTGGATTCTCCTATTGTTTCTCACTTGATTCAAAAATTAGAGAGCGACAATGAGAAAATGACTTTCGCTCGTGTGGATGCAGATCATATCAACAACTTGATTAAGAAAGAGGAAAACGCAATTTCTAAACTATCAGAAGAAGAGCAAACGTCTTTACAATCGTTTATTGAACAAGTGGTACCGAAAGAAAAATACACGGTAAAATTAGAGTCGATGGACAGCCAAGATGCGCCATTGATCTTGACACAACCAGAGTTCATGCGACGTATGAAAGAAATGAGCCAGTCTGGTGGTGGTGGCATGTTCGGTATGGGTAATTTCCCAGAGATGTACAACTTAGTGGTGAATACCAATTCGGAATTTGCTTCTAAAATCTTGAACAACACAGACGAAACAGCACGTACAACAGCTTTCAATCAAGCCTTAGATTTAGCCAAATTATCACAAGGATTATTGAAAGGCGAAGAACTTACGGCTTTCGTAAAGCGAAATTTCGAAAAATTGTAAGACAAGCTAATTTGTCAAACATACAATAAGTCATCAAAAAAAGGCTGTCTCCATGAGGCAGCCTTTTTTATTTTATCTCCGCTGTTTGCTCTTTGTTCTTTGTTCTTCGCTCGCTTTGTTAATTGCTCTAATGATTTTATTTATATCATCTCCTCCTCCTCTATCATCACTTCTTTTTGTCTCCTACTATCTACCTTATCTATTGTTAACTAAGAACTGTCAATCATTCGTCTTTGCTAAGGGTCTTCTTTTAGCTGTTTGCATACTCCTTGCCTTATATGTCCATAGTGTGTCTATTAAAACACGACTTTTTAATAGACACACTATGGACGCACTATGGAGGCACTATGGACTCATGTCCTATAAAACCTCTACTGCTTCACAATAAAAACCAATACAATCGTTTTCATCGTCTGCAATTTGAAAATTGATATTCTCCCAGCCATGAGCTGAAATATCTAAAACAGCTAATCCATAAAGCGGCTGTAAGGTAGCACCTTCAAAGTTCAACTTAAACTGAGTACAGTGTTTAAACCATACCTCAACCGTTTTAAATGCTCCCTCTCGATTCGGCCATTCTTTTTCATTTTCTCGCTCTTGACATAGCAAAGTGAGGATCAAATCTCGGTTAGACCAAACAAGAGATTGAATAAAGACCACGGTTGTTGAATCCCAATTACTGCTATTGAATGTTTTCATTTAAAAAGAAACTGTAAAGAAGAATTAAAACGCATAAAACTAATACAATTAGCTGTTTCATGGTTAAATTTAAAAAAACAAAAGAAAAATGTCCCCTTATTCTTCTCTTTTTTCTTTCCTTCCCCTAGACATTTGTCCTATACCTCCAAAAAAATAATAACTACCTTTGCCCCGTTAAAAGTAGAGCAATGAAAGAACAGAATTTGGTAAAAGGCGTATTTTTAGTCGCTATTGGTGCATCCAGTTTTGGGATGTTGGCTTC
>JASLHL010000165.1 GCA_030152225.1 Flavobacterium sp.
CCTTCTCTCATTTCCCTTCTCCAACTAGTCAATTTTGAATGTCAAAACAGAAATAGGGGAGTGGTTTACTAAGTCTTCACTAATACTTCCGTTAAAGAAGTGCGCCAAACCAGTACGGCCATGCGTTGCAATGGCGATTAAGTCTGCGTCTATTTTTTTACAGTAGTTTAAGATTCCCTTTTCAACATTGATGTCGTTGTAGATACTCAAATCAAATTCTTTGTCTGTGATATCTTCTAAGAACGTATCTAAGGTTTCTTCTGCCACATGGGTAGGTTTAAAGCTATTCGGTGTGTTGACCATTAATAGGTGTAAATCAGCACCAACAATTCTGTTTAGCGCTAATGTGCTTTTGAAAGAATCTTTCATTTCACTAGTGAAGTCAGAAGCGAAAACGATGTCTTTGATGCAGTTGTCGTCAAATTCTCCTTTTACTACAAATACAGGTACCGGAGAGGTGCGAACTACTTTTTGTGTGTTGGATCCTACAAAGTACTCTTTCATTCCGCTAGCTCCGTGTGATCCCATTACGATAAGATCAACTTCGTTGTGTACTGCTGATTTGGTTACTCCTTGAGAGGTGCGATCTAGAATCAAGCTAGTCGAAACAGTTAATCCGTCGAATAATGGATCTAATGCAATTTGTTGTAATTTTTGTTCTGCTGCATTTTTGAAAAACATCACTTCGGGAGCAGGTGTACCTTTACTAATACCATCACTTGCTTCTTGAGGCAAATCGAGGATGTGTAGTAGAATGATTTCAGCGTTGTGTTTTTTTGCAAAATTCACCCCTGCTTTAATCGCGTTTTGTGCTTGTTGTGAAAAATCTGTAGGTATTAGTATTTTTTTCATAATTACGTATAAAAGTGGATTAAGTGATTAACATGTTTTTTTAGTGTTCTAAATTTAAGCATATAATTATCAATACACAAAAGTTTTTATTAGTACAAAAAAAATAGTATATTTGCACCGTTATTTATTAAAGAAGTTAAATAATGAGGGGACGTAATAGTCCCCTCTTTTTATAGCATATGACATTTAAAAACAAAGTACAAGAGTTGTTGGATGCGGCTTTAGCTGAGAAGCAAGAGTTGTTTTTGATTGAAATGACAATATCTCCAGATAATAAGATTATGGTAATCTTAGACGGGGATCACGGGGTTAATTTGCAAGACTGTATCGATGTAAGTAGAGCTATTGAGCACAATTTAGACCGAGATGAATATGATTTCGGTTTAGAAGTTGCCTCTGCGGGAGCTACATCACCGTTGAAGTTATTGCGTCAGTATAACAAAAATATTGGTCGAAAAGTAAAATTAGTTACGTTGGATCAAGAGAAATACGAGGCGACAATAGCTGAAGTCAGAGATGCATCGATCGTATTACAGTGGAAGGCCCGTGAGGCTAAAGCTGTTGGAAAAGGAAAGGTTACAGTTGAAAAAGAAGCTGTTATACCATTCGAAAATATAAAAGAAGCTAGTATAATAATTTCATTTTAAAAAAATATCAGATGGAGAATAGTGGTTTAGTAGAATCGTTCTCAGAATTTCAAGAGTTAAAATACATTGACCGAGTTACGTTAATGGCCATCTTAGAAGATGTATTCCGCAATGCATTGAAAAAGAAATATGGCGATGACGATAATTTCGATATCATTATTAACCCTGATAAAGGAGATTTCCAGGTGTTTAGAAGCAGAATCGTTGTAAATGACGGGGAAGTTGAAGATGAGAAATACGAAATTTCATTAAGTGAAGCAAGAAAAATTGAATCTGATTTCGAAGTAGGGGAAGAAGTTTCAGAAGAAGTAAAATTAGAAGATATTGGAAGAAGAGCTGTTTTAGCTTTACGTCAATATTTGAATTCAAAAGTGACAGAGCATGACAATGCTACACTATATAAGCAGTTTAAAGAGGTAATCGGAGAGATTTACGTAGCAGAAGTGCATCATATTCGCCCAAAAGTTGTAATTTTGATGGATGATGAAGGAAATGAAATCGTTTTGCCAAAAGAAAAACAAATTCCTTCTGACTTTTTCAGAAAAGGAGATACTGTAAAAGGAATTATTGAGGCTGTTGAATTGAAAGGAGCAAAACCTCAAATTATCATGTCTAGAACGTCTAACAGATTCTTAGAAAGATTGTTAGAACAAGAGATCCCGGAGATCGGAGAAGACAAGATTTTCGTAAAGAGAGTCGTTCGTATCCCAGGTGAAAAAGCAAAAATTGCTGTAGAAGGATCAGATGATCGCATTGATCCTGTTGGAGCTTGTGTGGGAATGAAAGGATCGCGTATCCATGGAATCGTTAGAGAACTTGGAAATGAAAATATCGATGTGATTCATTACACTGCAAATACAGACTTGTTTATCAAACGTGCATTAGCACCAGCGAAAGTAAATAAAGTCGTATTTGATGAAGAGACCAAAAAAGCAAATGTATATTTAGATACAGAAGAGGTTTCTAGAGCAATTGGTAAAGGAGGGCAAAACATTAAGTTAGCCGGAATGTTAACGGGATTTGATATCGATGTGATGCGTGAATTAAACCCAGAAGATGACGATGTTGAATTAAGAGAATTCAGCGATGAAATCGATGTATGGGTAATTGAAGAGTTTGCGAAGATTGGATTGGATACAGCAAAAAGCGTGTTGAACTTGAGTGTTGAAGAGTTAATCAAACGCACGGACTTAGAAGAAGAGACCATTCAAGAGGTGCTCCGTATTCTTAAGGAAGAGTTTGAAGATTAAATCAACACTTCTATTAACAACACAACACAAATAATACACTAAAAAGATAATATGTCTGAAGAAAGAGCAATAAGAATAAATAAAGTTTTAAGGGAATTAAACATTTCTCTAGATAGAGCCGTGGACTTTTTGAAAGGCAAAGGGTATGAAATTGAAGCAACACCAAATGCTAAGATTTCACAAGAAGAATTCAACGTTCTTAATAAACAGTTTTCTGCTGATAGAGGGAAAAAGGAAGCTTCTATTGAAGTAAGTGAAGAGAAGAGAAAAGAAAAGGAAGCGCTTAAAATTGAGCGTGAACGCGAATTAGAAGAAAAGAGAAAACAAGAAGAACAAGCTCGTATCAAGAAAGAACAAGAGATCATTAGAGCCAAAGCAGAAGAGCAAGTTGCGATTAAAACTGTGGGTCAAATTGATCTTGAACCTAAAAAAACTTTAGAAACTTCTTCAGCTGTATCTGACAAAGTTGTGGAGAAAGAAGAGATTAAAGCTGAGCCTGTAAAGAGAGAAGAACCAGTTGCGAAAGAAAGCGTTGCACAAGAAAAAGTAGAGGAGAAAGTAGAAGCTACTCCTGCTGCTAAGGTTAATGTCGATTCTAAAACTGATTCAGCAAAAAATACGACAAAGAAAGTTGAAGCTAAAAAAGTAGCGAATAAAGAATCAAAAGTAAAAGACAAACCTGTGGAAGAAAAGCAACAGAAGGAGTCTGCTAAAGTAGCAAACGAAGAAACTAGAGTAGTGGAAGACGATAAGGTTGATGCGAAATTAGGTGATGAAATCATCAAAACGAACTATCAAAAACTTTCGGGAACTACATTTACAGGGCAAACGATCGATTTATCTCAGTTTGACAAGCCTAAGAAGAAGAAGGAAGAGAAGAAGGATGACAAAAAGGGCAATGTTGCTGGTAGAAATAAAAGAAAACGTATTGCTAAACCTGCTACAGAAGGGGCTGGAACAAACCAGAACAATGCAGGTGGAAACACAAATAAACCAGGGGGGAACAATGCAAACCGCCCAGGTGGAAATAACGCAAACCGCCCAGGTGGAAACAACGCAAATCGCCCAGGTGGAAACAATGGTAAATTCAATAAGAATAACAACAACAACCGTAGAAATGCTCCAGTTGTAAAAGCTGAGCCAACGGATGAAGAAGTTAAAAACCAAATTAAAGAAACCCTTGAGCGTTTACAAGGAAAAGGAAATCGTTCCAAAGCAGCTAAATATCGTAGAGATAAACGCGATGTTCACCGTAAAAAATCAGACGAGGAACAAAGAGCATTGGAAGCAGGTAACAAAGTGCTTAAAGTAACGGAATTCGTTACAGTAGGTGAAATTGCTACCATGATGGATGTGCCGATTACTAAAGTAATTGGAACTTGTATGTCGTTGGGTATCATGGTTACAATGAATCAACGTCTGGATGCAGAAACGTTGACTATTGTAGCGGATGAATTTGGTTTCGAAGTAGACTTTACTACTGCTGACTTGGAGGAAGCAATTGAAGAAACTCCAGATAGACCAGAAGATCTAAAACCTCGTGCACCTATCGTTACCGTGATGGGACACGTGGATCACGGTAAGACCTCTTTATTGGATTATGTGCGTAAAGCCAACGTAATTGCAGGAGAGTCTGGAGGAATTACACAACATATCGGTGCGTATGGAGTAACGTTAGAGAATGGACAACGAATTACCTTCTTAGATACTCCAGGACACGAGGCGTTTACCGCTATGCGTGCACGTGGAGCGCAAGTAACTGATATCGTAATTATCGTTATTGCAGCGGATGATGACATCATGCCACAAACTAAAGAGGCAATCAGTCACGCACAAGCTGCAGGAGTACCTATCATTTTTGCGATCAATAAAGTGGATAAGCCAACAGCAAATCCAGAGAAGATTAAAGAGAAATTAGCTTCGATGAATTTATTGGTTGAAGAATGGGGAGGTACGTACCAATCACAAGATATCTCAGCTAAACAAGGGATCGGAATGAAAGAATTGTTGGAGAAAGTTTTACTTGAAGCAGAGATGTTAGAGTTAAAAGCAAATCCAGATAAATTGGCATCCGGAACAGTTGTTGAGGCTTATTTAGATAAAGGACGTGGATATGTGTCTACGGTATTAGTACAAGCAGGTACATTAAGAGTAGGAGATTACCTATTAGCAGGATGTAACCACGGTAAAGTACGTGCTATGCACGATGAGCGTGGAAATGCTGTACAAGAGGCAGGACCTTCAAGACCAATTTCTGTATTGGGATTAGATGGTGCGCCAGGAGCGGGAGACAAATTCAACGTATTTGAAGAAGAGAAAGAAGCAAAACAAATTGCCGCTAAACGTACGCAATTGTTACGTGAGCAGTCCGTTCGTGCACAAAGACACATTACCTTAGCAGAGATCGGACGTCGTATCGCATTAGGAGATTTCAAAGAGTTGAACATTATCCTAAAAGGAGACGTGGATGGATCTGTTGAAGCACTTTCTGATTCCTTCTCTAAATTGTCTACAGAAGAAATTCAAATCAATATTATTCACAAAGGAGTGGGTGCAATTACAGAATCTGACGTATTGTTAGCTTCTGCATCAGATGCGATTATTATCGGATTCAACGTACGTCCAATGGCTTCGGCTAAGGTGTTAGCTGATAAAGAAGAAATCGATATCCGCAACTACTCAATCATTTATGACGCAATTGACGACTTGAAAGACGCAATGGAAGGTATGTTATCTCCAGAGTTGAAAGAAGAAGTTACAGGTACAGCTGAAATTAGAGAGCTATTCAAGATTTCTAAAGTGGGTACAATTGCAGGATGTATGGTTATTGATGGAAAAATCTTCCGTAATTCTAGAATCCGCTTAATCCGCGAGGGAGTTGTAATCTATACAGGTGAACTTACGGCACTTAGACGTTTCAAAGATGACGTGAAAGAAGTATCGAAAGGATATGATTGTGGTATCCAAATCAAGAACTACAACGATATCAAGGAGTACGATACGATCGAAGCATTCCAAGAAGTAGAAGTGAAGAAAAAGCTTAAATAAGCCGATTTTTACTACCCTATAGCAAAGAGAGATTCGCAAGAATCTCTCTTTTTTTATGACAAAATGACAGCTTTTTTTATTTGGCGCGCCATTTGCTATTTTATATGGTGAACATTAATTGTGATATCTATGATGATATGGGGTTTTATGATTGCCATGATGCTTGTCAGCTGGTGGGTGGGTAATCGTTTACAGACAAAGTTTAAAAAGTATTCTGAGGTACATTTACAGAATGGTATGAGTGGTGCAGAAATTGCCCAAAAAATGCTTTTCGATCATGGAATCAGAGACGTTCGCGTGATTTCCACGCCGGGAAGATTGACGGATCATTACAATCCGATGGATAAGACAGTAAATTTAAGTGAGGCCGTTTACAATCAGCGTAATGCCGCAGCGGCTGCTGTAGCAGCACACGAGGTAGGACACGCCGTACAACATGCACAAGCGTACTCTTGGTTGACCATGCGTTCTAAAATGGTGCCTGTTTTAGAAGTGTCCTCTAAATTTATGCCCTTCGTGTTAATTGGAGGTGTTTTATTGATTAAAACCTTCCCACAATTGCTTTTATTGGGTATCGTATTATTCGCCCTAACAACGCTGTTTTCGTTTATTACGCTACCAGTAGAATACGACGCGAGTAACCGTGCATTGAAGTGGTTAGAAGCTAAAAATATCGTGACACCACAAGAATTAGTAGGGTCTAAAGATGCGTTGAAATGGGCGGCTAGGACCTATGTAGTCGCTGCAATATCTTCTTTAGGTACTTTATTATACTACGTCATGATTTACATGAATAGAAGGTAAATAACTGTTTTTTATTATATTTTAATTGTTTTAAAAAGGATTTCTAACGAAATCCTTTTTTTATTGTATTTCGATGAGTAGCGGAATGTGATCTGAGATTTTGTTTGCTTCTTTTATCGTTTCAAAATCCTCAAAAAATAAGAGTGCTTTGGTTGACTTAACAGTAAAGTGCGTTTGTTGAAGAAAGATATTGTCATACGCATTGGCCAAACAATCTCCCTGAATACACTTCTGACGCAGCGAGGTCTTTTGTTGCGTAAAGGCTGGTGTATATCCTTGCTTTTTAAGAGGATTGAATACCGAATGCGATTCTGGCGTATTAAAATCGCCTAGAAAAATAAGATTTTTATCCTTGTACACTTCAGGTAGAAACTTCAGGTATTTGATTTCTTTTTCCGGTTGGTGTTTCTTGGGTAAAGCGTGTAAATTGACAAGGGTAAATTCAATATCCTTGTACTGAAAAGTTGCCATATAGGGCTCTCGTTCAATTTCTTCCTGATAGGTTGGATCCAAAAAAGCTTTCTTTTGCAGTTTTACCTGTTTAGTTTTCCACAAATACGCATAGCGCTCAGAACGATAGGGCGAACTTACGGTAGGATCGCTTAACGCATACTCCCATTTGGCTCCACTTTTGCGATTGAGCTCCTCATGTAAGGCAGCAAGCGTTTGTGCTCCACTGGGATTGGTAACAATCTCCTGAATAGCCACAATATCCGCTTGCTTCATTATTTTAGCCATATAGCTGATGTGTTCTTCGGTTTTACTACTTCCTAAGTTTTTTAAGTTCCAAGTCATAATTTTAACTTGAGCGAACAACAGTAAAGGGGCAAATACAAATAAAAAAACCAGGGTGGTTTTGATAAAATTAGGCATGTTAATTACTTTAGATTGGGCGTATTATTGTGTAATATTTAAGGTGATTTGTAAAAAATGAAGTATTTTTACGGTTCGAAATTTTGTTTAGAAAAACGGGGCGAAATTAAGTAAAATCCCTTTAAAAGACTAAAGTTATCATTGTGAAAGTATTTTCTTCCATTGGCGAATTTAAAACCGATAAAAAAGTTGTCGCAACCTTAGGAACCTTTGACGGGGTTCATGTTGGACATCAAATGATTATAAAAAAATTAGTAGATGCTGCTACTGTATTGGATGCTGAAAGTTTAGTATTGACCTTCTTTCCTCATCCGCGTATGGTACTCAAGCAGGATCACGGTATTCGCTTATTAAATACACTGGAGGAGAAGCAGGAACTTTTAGCTGATTTGGGATTGCACAACTTAGTCGTACAAAAATTTGATTTAGATTTTGCCAATTTAAGTGCGGAAGACTTTGTCAAACAAGTATTAGTCGATACGTTTAATATCTCTAAAATCATCATCGGTTATGACCACCGTTTTGGAAAGAATCGAACGGCAGATATTCACGACTTAAAGCGTTTTGGTGCGCGTTATGGATTTGAAGTAGAAGAAATTTCGGCTCAGGAAATTGATCATGTGTCCATTAGTTCTACAAAGATTCGAACCGCTTTAGAAGCTGGGAATATCGCCCTAGCCAATGAGTTTTTAGGACATGAATACTATTTCTCTGGTCGCGTAATTCAAGGGAAGAAACTTGGCCGTACCCTTGGTTTTCCAACGGCTAATTTCGAAATATCAGAATCATATAAAATGATTCCACAAAATGGGATTTACGTGGTTGAATCGGAAATTGATGGAGTAAATGTCAAAGGAATGATGAGTATTGGTATCAATCCTACCTTTGTTGACCATCCCCATACAGTAGAAGTAAATTACCTAGATTGGTCTGGTGATTTATATGATAAGACGCTTAAAGTTCGTATCTTGGATCGCATTAGAGATGAACAAAAATTTAATTCGCTAGAGGCGCTTGTCGAACAACTGAAAATGGATGAACAAGCGACGCGAGCATATTTTAACCGCTATGTGGAAAAAAGCCCTTCAACCCGTTGATAATGCCCCTTTAATTATTTTCAGAATCTTTTTTGGTTTTCTATTTGCTTGTGAATCCTTTGGAGCAATTGCTACAGGCTGGGTGAGAATCAATCTTGTAGACGTTAAGCTTACGTTTTCTCATATTTACATGGATTTCTTACAGCTGCTGGTTGGGCCGCAAATGTATGTGTATTTCTTTATTATGGGATTAGTTTCACTCGCTGTTATGTTGGGCTATCGCTATAAGTGGACGATGCCGCTATTGGCGCTCCTTTGGGCGGGTGCCTATTACTTACAAAAAACATCGTATAACAACCATTACTATCTGTTGTTGATCATTTGTGTATACATGTGCTTCTTGCCTGCGGCTTCGTATAAATCACTAGATGTAAAAGCGAATCGCGTCAAAGAAGAACTGTCCATGCCCCTGTATTTTAATTGGATTTTTATTTTCCAAGTGAGTGTGCTCTACATTTATGGCACAATTGCTAAGTTTTATCCTGATTGGCTTGATGGTACGTTTACTGAAATTATGTACCAATCAGCGAATATTCCCGATGGTTTTAAAAATGTATTTACTCAAAAAGAGTTTTACCTGATTATTGCCTATTTGGGTATTATTTTCGATGGATTGATCGTGCCTGCTTTGCTGTGGAAACGCACGCGTACTTTGGCGTTGGTCGCCTCTTTTATCTTCCATTTGTTTAATTCAGCGACTTTGCACATTGGAATATTTCCTTATTTTGCCCTGACATTTGCCTTGTTTTTCTATCCGTCGGATCAAATTAGACGTATTTTCTTGAAAAAGAAAGCTGCAGTTGAACAAACAGAACCTTTTGCAACCCCTCAGTTAAGTAAACCTGTGTTGGGCTTTTTAGCAGTGTTTATGTTTATTCAATTTGCTTTGCCTTTACGCCAACATTTTATCGAAGGAGATATCTTGTGGACCGATGAAGCACATCGTTTAAGTTGGCGCATGATGTTGCGTTCTAGAGGGGGCTATACCACCTTTATCGTTGAAAATAAAAAAACAGGTGAACGCAGCTTTTATAATTCGGAAAATGTCTTGAGCGATAAACAAGACACCCGATTGAATACCTCGGATATGATCTGGCAAATGGCACAATACATCAAAAAAGAATATGCAGACCTCGGGATAGACGTCGCTGTTTATGCGGATAGCTGGGTGTCAATTAACGGTAGAGCCTATAGTCAATATATCGACCCTACAGTCGATTTAGCGAATGAGTCTTGGAATTATTTCGGTCATAGTACGTGGATCTTGCCTAAACCTTTTTAGGGGTGAATGGAGAGTGGAGAATGGAGAATGGAGAATGGAAAGTGGTGAGTGGAGAATGGAAAGTGGAGAGTGGTGAATGGAGAGTGGAGAGTGGTGAATGGAGAGTGGAGAGTGGTGAATGGAGAGTGGAGAGTGGTGAATGGAGAGTGGAGAGTGGAGAGTGGAGAGTGAGTGAATGTGAATGGAGAGTGGTGAATGGAAAGTGGTGAATGGAAAGTGGTGAATGGAAAGTGGAGAGTGAGTGGAGAATGGATGATGGTCGTCACCAAAAGCCAAAAAACAAAAGTCAAATAACGAAAACCAAAAGTCAAACAACGAAAGTCAAATAACAAAAAAAGCCTTCTATAACGAAGGCTTTTTGTATTTTTCTAGGTGAAACTCACCGTCAAAGTGACCATAAGTAAAATAATTAATCCAGTCTCCGAGGTTGATATATTTCGATTGTTCATTGAGGTCAATGACCATGGGTAGATGACGATGGCCGAATACGAAGTAATCATAGTGTTTACTTTCTAATTTTCGCTTGGCGTACAGCACAAGCCATTCCTTATCTTCTCCTAAAAATCGAATGTCCTCATCACCGGAAATCAACTTATTTTTTACTGAGAGGTATTGGGCTAAGCGCACGCCAATATCAGGATGTAACCAGTTAAATAACCACTTGGAAAATTTGTTGGTGAACACTTTTTTCATGCGTTTGTATCCTAAATCTCCAGGGCCTAATCCATCGCCGTGACCAATAAAAAATTGCTTGCCATTGATGGTAAATACTTGCGGCTCGTGAAAAACGGGAATTCCCAATTCCGTTTGGAAGTAGTTATTCATCCACAAATCGTGATTACCCACAAAAAAATAGATGGGAATGCCTTGGTCTTTAAGCTGTGCTAATTTACCAAGAACACGAACAAACCCCTTTGGTACAACTGTTTTGTATTCAAACCAGAAGTCAAAGAGATCTCCCAAGATGAATAAAGCACCCATGTCTTGTTCCTTTTCGTTTAGCCATTCCACAAAAAGCTGTTCTCTTGGTAAGCTTTTTTCACGCGTGGGCGCTCCGAAATGTTGATCAGAGGCAAAGTAGACGCCTTTAGTTGTATCAATTGTAAAATCCACAGTTGCTTATAAATTATCAGATTGAAACCACTCAGCATAAGAAGAATCCGTTTCCTGTAAACGCAAAGAATACAAGGCAAGGTTTTCTGGTAAGCGATTCTTGATTTTTTGAGCAAAGTCAATCACCATATTCTCACTCGTTGGTTGGTAATCCACCAAAATAACATGATGCCCACGATCTTTTAACTCTTGTGCCAACTCAATATGAGGGGTGTTTTGATTAAAAACAGTAGCATGATCA
Source organism: Flavobacterium sp. (assembly GCA_030152225.1). Taxonomy (GTDB): domain Bacteria; phylum Bacteroidota; class Bacteroidia; order Flavobacteriales; family Flavobacteriaceae; genus Flavobacterium. Next base: position 11,208 of record JASLHL010000165.1, read on the forward strand.
AAAATATCGACGATTTCCTCTTTCACTATTTTTTTTAGATCACTGAAATCAATTACCATCCCAAACTTGACATGAGATGAATCAGTAATTGGTGTGCCTATTACAGTAACAGCTAGTTTATAGCTGTGTCCATGTACATTGCGACATTTACCGTCATATCCATATAATGCATGACCTGTTTCGAAAGTAAATTGTTTTGTAATTCTAATTTTAGACATAACCAAAAATTTTGACAAAGGTAGTGAAAAATCTAGTTGGGTAGTCTGATATTGGGCGTGGATTAGGTTCTTTAGGTTTTTTTTAAAACAGACGATAGTTCAGTTGAACTTTTACCATGGGATAATATTCAAAGATTTTCATAAGAGCATCGGTATCTTCAAAGTTGTGTTCTTTGGTTGTCATTGTTTCTACGTTTACGCCATTTTGTTTGAGGGTATACTTACCTGCAAATAAGAGACCCACTTCGAGTTTTGCCCCCAAACGACGGCGGGGAATTGCTCTTCCTACACCGATTCCAATATAGGGTTTTAGGGTATTGCCCAATGTGAGTTCGGCGTTTAATTGACCGTTGGTGATGTCAATTTTTTGTCCATTGAATTCGAGCGCGGGCCATTCATAAGGCGATTGCAATTCAGCTGGGCTTCCATCTTTGTTGGTGATACTACCGCGGGCAGTCAATTTGGTACTTCCGAAATAAAGTCCACTACTGAGGTAAAGGATTCCCTTTTTAAAGGGGTAATAATCGATCACTAGGTGACCGTGAACGTTTCTTGCATCGCCTCGCATTTCATAATATACATTTTGACCAAAGGCTTCGTTTAATAAACCACTGGGGTCATCTAATGCAATACGATGCTGACGGGTGGTATAACTGAAGGTATTGAGTCCTCCTTTGATGTAAAAATGGTTGACTAGGGGTGTTACAGCTTCAACAGTAAACCCTAAAGTAGTGAGTCCAGCTGTAAGTGCTAGGTGATCGAAGGGCGTTGTGTTGTGTTCTTGATTAGGCTGTTGAGCATGAATAAAAGGAGGGTAAGCAAAGAAGAAGAACAGCAGAATTTTGACTTTCATTTTTGATTTAAAGATAGCTTTTATACAAACACGACTATACGGGAAATCGTGTTTGTATTTAGCTATTTACGGTCTTTTTTATTTTTGTTTAAACGCTTGTAGCGCTTGTACTGTAAAGTCTGATAGCACTAATCGGCCTGAAATTTCTGCTCTTTCAATCAATAGCGTATCCCAATGGGCTGTTCCTTCCCAAAAGATTTGTTTCATTTCAGCTAAAGCTTCGGGATTATAAGTACTCACGCGTGTTGCGAAGGTATGAAGCTCTAGGTCTAAACGCTCAATTGTATCATATACCTCATCATATAGGCCGTGTTGCTGTGCCCAAGTGGCTGTTTTCCATTCATGGGCAGCCAAAGATAGGGAAGTAAAAGCTGTTTTTCCTATTTTTCGCGATACTGCGGGTTCAATCACAAAAGGACCAATGCCAATGGCTAATTCTGATAATTTGATTGCTGCTTTATCTGTTGCAAAACAATAATCACAAGAAGCTGCTAGTCCTACACCACCGCCTACGGTTTTACCGTGTATACGACCGATGAAAATTTTAGGGCTTTTGCGAATGGCATTAATGACATGAGCAAAACCGGAAAAGAATTTTTTACCCGTTGCTGTATCTTGAATAGAGAGTAATTCGTCAAAAGAGGCTCCAGCACAAAAAGCTCCTGTGCCTTCGCTTTGAAGAATAACGGTAGTAACCGTAGTTGAGGTATTCAAGTTGTCAATTGCAGTCGTTAATTCTTCCAATAAAAAACTTGGAAATGAATTGCTTGCTGCACTATAAAAGGTAATTGTTGCAATTTTATCTGCTATATCCGTTTTTATATAGGCGTTTTGTTCCATACTAGTAGTGTTTTGTCAAAGGTACTAAATCTTCCTAAGGCAAAAAATGTTTAGGGGTATCGAATCATAAGAAGGACAAAAACATATTAACTTTAATTTTAATAAAATATTCACATAATGCGAAATTTTTTTTATGAGTGTTATGCTGTGTAATTCTCCTTTTTTTTTCGGCCTGTTACGTCTTTTAGTTTGGTTCAGCTGTTTAGTGAAAAAGGAGGAGTGGATGTAAAGAAAACAAAGGAGCAAGCAAAAGAAGTAAACCCTGATAAAATAAGTGATTTGAACGGTTTTTACTGCGATAAGTACAGTATATCGTCACGAGAATGCGGGCAAAATTAGCACTTTATTTTCCCTATAAAAGACGTCTTTTTTTCAATACGATGTCTTTTTAGAACTACTTCAAAAAAGGCGATTATTTGGATTGATTCTCTTTAATGATATTTAAATAAATTTATTCTTTTTAATTAACGATATGGTTTTTATTTTATTTTGATATTAACTTTTGCTATGGTATTTATGTCTATAAATTTAAGAAATAAATAAGATTACTGTATTTCTTTAAGATGACGATTTTTGATTGAAATTCCATAAAAGCTTTATTATTTGTAAGTTATTGTTTATTTTTGTGTTGATTTTATAGAATAACACATAAAATCATGAAGATATATTTATACCTTTTACTTCTAAAACTATTAAAAAGCTAAAAAAAGCAGTAAAAAGAATACGTATTTATAGGAATAAAGGACATTTTAGTGCTTTTCTAATAATCTACTTGGGCTGAGTGGAAAAAGCGAAAAACGCGAAGAAAAAAAATAAAACAATACAACGAGATATAAGAAAAGAAAAAGTGTATTTCTGTAGATATTTTAAGTGGGATGCTTGAAAACTACGCAGGATTGATCGAAAGAAAACAGAATAAAGTATAGGAAGTGGACTTGGGCTAAGAAAGCAACCTATATTTTAAAAAAGGATAGACTGAAGTTGACTTGGGCTAAGGAGACTGAAGTGTATTGTAGAAAAGAATAGGTTTATGTCGACTTAGGGCTAAGTTGGCATAAACGTATTTTAGCAGAAAAAGGGAACCTAGGGCAAACTACGCCTTGGTGACAAACTGCGCATTTTTATTCCATATCATCACACGGTTGTGGTGATAGGATATCCTCCTCTATTTTTAGTAGATCTTTTGTTATGACACATGTGCTAATTACGCACATCGTTGTCGTGCTATGCATATACACCTTACGACGAATTTTTTTGAAAATAATATGTTTAACACACAACACATGAAAGAGAAAACTACTTTTTCCCTCTGGATGAGGGTGTTACTTTTTTTGGTACTTCTTGTGCCATTGGTCCACGGATATGGGCAGAATAGAGTTTTCGCAACTCGACTTTTAGAGGATAGTGAAGTTTCAAATCCAAATTATACTGTGGATGGAAATTTAGCTACTTCTGGAACATTGAAAGCCACGTTGACTTCTAAGGGAAAACTTACGGTTGGTTTTGAAGAACCAATACTAGTAAATCAGGCGGTTTATATTAAAATTAAAGCAGACGATAACCAACTTTTACAACCCCTTTTAGGAGGTACCCTTGGCGGATTATTAGACGGTGTTTTAGGCGGATTATTGGGAAGTCACAGTTTCACTATTGATGCGTATAATGACGATACCTTAATTTTTAGTGAATCGACAAGTTCCATAAGTGGTAGTACGAAATTGCGAATTGTTCAAGATAAAGCAGGAGATTTTCTTATAGCAATTCGTGTTTCAGAACCATTTAATAAACTGACAATCACAAATTCTGTTGACGGATTATTGCCAATTTTAAGTGCTAAATTGGATGTTTATGGTGCGTTTTATGAAGGAGTTACATTGGCTAATTGTGAAAAACCCATTGGTACTTCTTTTGATTCAGCTGGGATTAAAATTGATTTATTAAAAGATTTAGTTGCAAAAAATTACGCTCATGCCATTGATGATGATCTAGAGACGTATTCTAAACTAAAATTCGGAGGAGGGGTGGTAGATATTAACTTAGGAGGTCATCTTTCGCAGTTTTTTTATTTTCCTACCAAATCCAGTGCAAATGCTTCGTTTAACATCAAACTCGGACCTGATTCGGGATTAATTACTGCCAATGTTATTAATTCACTTGAAGTTAGGGCATTTGATGGTGATAATGAAGTGTATCTACGTTCGCTAAAGGGAGGTTTGCTGAATGGAACAAACCTGCTTAATCTCCTTGAAGATAAAGGATTTGCAGTACTTACATTTGCGCCAGGCTTACCTTTTGATCGCGTGGAGGTCCGCGTAAATAATACTGTAAATATTGGTGTCTTACAGGGGGGGATCCGCATTTATGATGTAGAGCGTTTTGATGGAGTAAATTGTATAAACCCTGAAATTTCAACACCAACACCAACACAAGTGCCTTTTGAAACTGCTAGTTGTGCTACTTCATTAGTTGAATTTCAAAATGTTGATTTTCCAACCAATGTTTTAGATAATAACAACGAAACCTATGCTACATTATACGCAGATGCTGGAGCGCTACTCGCTTCACCTGCATCGCAAGGCATGATTCACATGGCTTATCCTAATCAGGTACCTGCGAATACTACGTCTTATATTCGAATTGATGCGGAATCAGATTTATTGAACTCCCTAGTGGGAGGTACTTTAGGTAAATTACTTGGTGATGTACTAGGCGTTGTATTAGGTAATCACTATTTTGAAATAGAAGCATATAATGGAACTACTTTAGTTTCTGAATCAACGAGTGCAAACGGATTTTCCTCCACGACAGGCGGAAAAATGACAGTTGTACAAGATCGAATAGGGCGTTATTATTTGGCGGTTACGCCTAATCAACCCTACCAAAGCATTAAAATCACAAATAAAGTATTGAGTATTCCCAATGGTGCTATTCGTACGTTGAAGGTATACAATATGTGCCGCGAAATGGGAACAGATGCTTGTTTTTCCCCACAGTTTACTTCCTATGATATTTCGGGAGTAAACCTATCTATTGCTGATATAAACGGTGCTGGTGTTGCTAATGCGTATCGCGCAATTAGCGGAAATTCATCTGAATTTTCAGAGATTAGTTCTGGAACTGTTGCATTAGCTGCAACAACAAAACAACTAATTTACTTCACACACCCTTCTCAAGGAAATGATCAATTAAAAGTTCGTTTGCAGTTGAATCCATCGAGTTTGTTGAGTGCAGATCTGCTGGGAGGTTATCATATAGTCACTTACTTAGGTGATCAACAGCAGGAAGTATTCACCTTACAACAAGGTTTAATTAATAATTTAGATCTATTAAGCTTATTTAAATCAGGTGGAACTCAAACCTTAACTTTTGATACAACGCAACTATTTGATCGTGTAGAAATTCAAACTTCCACCCTTGTAGGTGTAGGAGTAACTCCACCAATTCGACTATACGATGTCAAACGCGTAAGCGCTAGTTGTCCAGAAAGTAGTACTCCATCGCCATTCATAGCGCCTATTTGTGCAACTACCTTAGTTGACGCAAGTAATGCGAATGATATTGAAAACTTATTTGACGATAACTTTGATTCCTATGCAACGTTACAATCTGGATCGGGTATCTTATTAGGTGCTGGTGAAGAAGAAGGATTTGTAGAACTAGCGTATAATGAAGTGGTCCCGGCTAATACGACATCCTATGTGCGTATCGACTTTGAAGGTTCTTTACTGAAACAATTACTCGGCGGTAGTTTGGGTAATTTAGTTACGGAATTAGTTGATGGACTTTTACTAGGAAACCATTATTTCAAAGTAACTGTAAAGAATGCTGATAATACAACAATCTTAGAAAAAGGTAGCCAAACATTAGATTCGTCTTATAACGAGGGAACAATAAGAGTTGTAGTGGATAAGTTAGGGCGTACCTATTTAGCTATTACACCGACACAAGCCTATAAATCCGTTCGTATTACGGATGTGTCTAAAGCTGTTATTGGAATAACTGCTGCGCCAAATTCGATGAACGTTTACGGGATGTGTTATGAAACTTCGACAGAAGCTTGTGTAGCGCCATTCGTAACATCTTATGAATATGAAGGTTTGAACTTGTCAGTTAATGATTTGAATAGCACAGGAGTAAAAGATCCAGAGCGCGCAATAGACGATAATTCTACCCATGCTTCGCAAATGAGTTTAGGTGCACTAAGTGTTGCTGGTCAAGTAAAACAATGGTTCTATTTTAACTCTTTATCTGAAGAAAATGACATCACTAATATTCGATTGAAAGTTGGTGGTGGGGGTGTTGAACTTCCATTGCTAAAGAAATTAGATATCGTGGCGTACAAAGGAGATACCTTCGTTGATCGCTTGGATTGGGATAATGGTTTACTAGAAGGAACAGAAGTATTGGGACTATTGAACTCAGCTCAAATTGTAGATATACCTTTTAAACCAGCTGGGAAATATGACCGAATTTCGATTGGACTGAAAAGCTTAATCCATGTGGATGTACTTTCGGCCATTGAAATATACAAAGTAGAACGCGTATGTAATCCAGTAGGTCCCAATCAAAATATGATTGTTTGGAAATCTTATAAAGTAAATGGAGATGCTACCGTTGATAGCGTTTCTGGTGGAGAAATTGTAGAATATACCATTCATGTAAAAAATGTTGGGGATACAACAATTAATCAATTTACAGTATCGGATCAGTTACCTACAGGTACAACATTTGAATCAACAGAAATCCTTAACCATGTAGTAGAGGGGGAGACAGTTAAGTTTGATTTTGCTGGACTATTTACACCAGGTAGTGAAAAAACGTTTGCATTTAAGGTAAATGTAGAGTCCACATTAACAGGGCTAATGGAAATTAAAAATATTGCTGTTGTAAAAGAAGAAGGAGCACGTGTTGAATTCCCTTCTTATCCTCCAGTAGATAATACGAATCCTATAGAAGCGGATTTAACAAAAGAACCTGGTACAATTCTTCAAGTGTTGCATGTAACGACCTTGCCAAAGGCTATTATAACCTCAAATATGCCTACTACTTTGTGTCCAGAAACGGAATTTACTTTAGATTCTAATATTTCGAATACAGAGGCAGATACGTATCAATGGTATTTTAATGGTAGACCCATTGATCAAACGATGAGTGTAACAGAAGATGCAACGTATGGAAAGACGAAGACGTTAACATCGAAACACGCAGGAAGCTATGTCGTAGCTTACACAAAAAATGGAGAGGTGTCTGCTTTTTCTGATGCATTTGTCGTAACAGCGAGTCCTTTACTTATCCTTAATTTTGAAGGTGGCCAACGTATCAGTACTGTGATTCCAAGAGACCACGCACATGTAGATGTAACCCTTCCAGTTACTACCATAACAAATGGAGAAGGAAGTCTTGTTTGGTATGATCATATGGCTGAAGAAATCGTAGGAACATCCGTGCGATTTACAACGCCAGGCGTATATACGTTAACCGTAGTAGCAACTTCTACTGCAGGATGTCAATCATTTGAAAATGTAATGGTTACCGTTTATGATGACAGCTTATGTCCACCAACTATTGAAAGAGTGTACGCTACAGATTCATCAAGCTGGGGATCTATTATTACTGGAGGTGTAAGTGGAACCAACAATACCATTGATGGAGATCCAACAACCCATTCTACTTTAACTACGGGTATAGGCCTTCTAGGTATTGGTACAGTTTGGCAAAATATCTACTTTGAAGAAGAAGTGGCTGCAGGTACTCCTGTAACCATTAAGCTTGGAAAACAATACAGTGGATTGATGCTCGCTGGAGGTATCTCAGTTGTAGGATTAGATGCCAACGGCAATACAATCGGAACATTAAAATCCGTTCAAGGTGGTTTATTAGATTTATTAGCCGCGGATAATGTAGTGGAATTTACTTTCGTTCCATCTAATAGCAGTGGTCCTAAAAAATACAAAGGAGTTCGCGTTTCTCAAGGATCTTTGTTGAGTGTAGCTCAAATTGCCAAAGTTTACCATGCCTATTATACGGAAAATGTAAGTGCATTTTCACCTAAATACTGTGAGCCCGTTTCAGATCATGTGCATCCAGCTGTATTAGATGTACTACATGGCGTTCAAGATTTAGGATTAGGTGTAGCTAGTGCAACCGCTTCGGTGGTGAATCCATGGAATGCAGTAGATGGAAATCTCGAAACGCATGCTACCATATCTAGAGGTGTTGCTGTATTGAATGCGGCAAGTTTAACCGTAATCTTCAAACAACAAGCCATGCCTGGAGATAAATTGCATATCGTAACAAAGGTTCCAGGAAATCCAATTTTGAGCTTAGAATTAATCAAAGGATATACAATCCAACGCTATTTAGGAGACCAAAAAGTAGGAGAAGAAATTGATGGAACAAATGGGGCTCAAATTCTAGATTTGAAACTACTTGGTCTTGGCTATCGCAACAAGTACAAAATGATTATCAAAGAAATTGACCAACCCTTTGATCGCGTTAAGATTTCGTATGGAAGTGTTGTTGGTGTACTTGGTGACTTTACTAATATATACGAGGTAACAGTAGCGCCTCGAATTGATGTTGGAATTGATATCGAAAAAGAATACCTAGATATGTGTCAAGGAGGAGTCTTGACGATAAACGTAAAAGATGGATGTTCTACCTATGAAGTCTATGCCGAAGAAACTGGAGGTACTCCGCTACCAACAGATGGATCGAACAACTTTAGATTGCCGTATTATTTACCTGAATATCAGGATGAGGTACCTGGAAGTGACGATTTAGGTCCAAAATACAGCGTCGTTTATGTACAAACCTATCGAAATGGCTGTGTCATTGGAAGAAGATTACCTATTCGATTGAATATGAGAAACTGTTCAGTAAAATCAAACCTGAACGTTACACAACAAATTAAATAAGATATACTAGAGAATTAAAAGATAGAATAAAATGAAAAAAATAATAGTAGCAGCTGCAGTTTTAGGAGCATCATATTTTTCACATGCTCAGGTTGGTATCGGAACACCAACACCTATTACGTCTACACAATTGGATGTAACAGCTACAGATAAAGGTATTTTAATTCCCCGTGTTGCATTAACTGCAATCGATGTGTTCAAACCGATTGAAGGAGCACAAACTGAAAGTTTATTAGTATATAATAGTAGCGATGCTAGTATTCCAACTGGATTTTATTATTGGGTAGATGCCAAATGGAATCGCATTGTTGGTAAAGCGGAGCTTGATCAAGTAATTGAAAATTTAGGCGATAATATCACCAATATTGAAGGGGATATCAAAAATTTACAAGCTGTAATTAATTATATCGTACCATCTAATCCTGGAAATGAAGATCCTACTTCACCTACTCATACAACCGTAGTGTATGAAGGAGGAAAATTCTATACCGTAACCTATGATGTAACGAATAACGAATACACAACCCAAGAGATCGATTTCAACGACCTTGTGAATGGAGTGGAAACAAAAACATTCATGAGAGAGGTAAAAAATGCAGACGGAAAAGTAAAAGGGTTAATCTACTTTTCGGAACAAACGATTATCGATTGGTTAGCAGCAGATGAGGCAAATACAATTGATACTATTCCGAATAACGCGCCTGGAGCCATGCCTATCGAAGTAACAGATATCGTGGTAAACAATGTGCAAGAGATCTTAGAATCACCAACAAACATTACCATTACCACAGTTGAAGGGGATAAAACGTTTACCACAGTTGAGGAATACTTACAGTATATTACTCAATTCTCTAACGGAAATGTGATTTATACGGAAATCGAAGATCCAGCTAATGCAGGTCAAACAATTTGGGCGTTCCAATACTGGGATGAAGCAAGCAATACGTATAAAATCATCGACATTCAAGGTTTAGTAGAATCCGCTGAAACCAATACAACGATTGTATCGTACAACAACAAGCAGTACTACTTATCTGAAGCCTACATCAAAGCAGGTGGAGAGACAGATCCAGCAAATTGGACGTCTGTTCCAGCGGGTGCAATTCACGTTGATGTAGTGGGTGGAGTAATCAACAACATTCAAGAGATTTTAGAATCTCCAACGAATATCACTATTACGACTGTAGAAGGAGATAAAACGTTCACTACAGTTGAGGAATACTTACAGTATGTTACGCAGTATTCAAACGGGAATGTGATCTATACAGAAATTGAAGATCCAAATGATGCAACCAAAACAATTTGGGCATTCCAATACTGGGATGAAGCAAGCAATACGTATAAAATCATTGATATTCAAGGTTTAGTAGAATCCGCTGAAACCAATACAACGATTGTATCGTACAACAACAAACAGTACTACTTATCTGAAGCCTACATCAAAGCAGGTGGAGAAACAGATCCAGCAGCTTGGACATCTGTTCCAACAGGTGCGATCCACGTTGATGTAGTTGGTGGAGTAATCAACAACATTCAAGAGATTTTAGAAACTCCAACGAATATCACTATCACGACTGCTGAAGGGGATAAAACGTTTACTACGGTTGAAGAATACTTACAGTATGTTACGCAGTATTCAAATGGAAATGTGATTTATACGGAAATCGAAGATCCAGCCAATGCAGGTCAAACAATTTGGGCATTCCAATACTGGGATGAAGCAAGTAACACGTATAAAATCATCGACATTCAAGGTTTAGTAGAATCCGCTGAAACCAATACAACAATTGTATCGTACAACAACAAACAATACTACTTATCTGAAGCCTATATCAAGGCAGGTGGAGAAACAGATCCAGCAGCTTGGACGTCTGTTCCAGCAGGTGCGATCCACGTTGATGTAGTTGGTGGAGTAATCAACAACATTCAAGAGATTTTAGAAACTCCAACGAATATCACTATTACAACTGCGGAAGGGGATAAAACGTTCACTACAGTTGAGGAATACTTACAGTACATTACAAAATTCGGTGAAGGCAATGTGATCTATACGGAAGTTGAAGATCCAAATGATGCAACGAAAACGATTTGGGAATTCCAATACTGGGATGGTGCGAAATACGAATCAATTAGCATTGGTGATTTAGAAACCAAAACACAAATCAAACGCTCAGAAGTTATCACGGATGCTACATTGCCAACTTTTGGAGCGGTACGTACAGCACCAGTAGCTGCAGATGTAAAAAAAGGTGAAATCTTTTATGAGTATAGTGCAGAAGGAAATCAAAAAGATTACATCAACATGACGGAAGACATCTTAAACTCAATCAACAATAACGAAGAGATTAAGAATGCCATTACGAATGTATTGAATCTAGGAGGGAATGTATATTTTGGCGATCACGATGGCGATGATGATAAAGGTAATGATGCAACTCCACACGTATTTTATCAAGTGATTACTCATCTTGATGGTACAAAAGAGAACAAAGAAATTGAATTACCTGCGTCTTTCTTGGTGAATTTGATTAATAAATATAAAGACATTATCAAACAAACATTAGGCGATCATATTACTAACGTTGGTGATACAGTTTACACTGGAAATGTGTATAACGGATACAAAGTGTATTTAGGAAAAGGAGCAACGACGATTGCTGCTTATTCTGCTGTTGCAACACCTGTAGCGTTTACTATTGTAGAAGATCTTAAAAAGATCAATCAAGTATTAGCTATTAAATTGCTTGATGCGACTGGTCATGTTGTTACGGCAAATACAACAGATGTTGAGGTCGTTGATGGAGTCCAAATTAAGTTTAATATCGGTGTAGGGAATCAATATATCATGTTACCCGCAGGCGATTACGAGGTTGTAGTAGAGTACACATCTAATGAAGAAGTGACTCAACCATAATATAAATTAATCAATAGCGAAATGGTGGGGATACTTCCTTATACGACAGTACCCCATCATTTTAACCTTAAATTCAATAATAAGATGAAAAAGATATATTTAGGATTCATGTTTTCCGTATTGAGCACTGTAGCTTTTGCTCAAACTAAAGTAGGGGGAACCCCATCAATCAACCCAAATGCAATGCTTGAAGTTGAAGCGTCAAATAAAGGATTGTTATTGCCTAGGTTGGAACTAACGAGTACAACAGATGCAAGTCCCTTACAAGCTCATGTAGCGGGGATGACGGTTTACAATACAAAAAGAGACAATGATGTAGTACCTGGTTTCTACTACAACGACGGATCAAAGTGGCAACAAATGGTCACATCAGACAATAAAGCAGTAAAGTTTTTCTATATGCCTTCGATTGTGTTTGATACTACCGTTGTTGGTGATGGTGCAAAGGATTTATACCAAGAGTATGTGAATCAATTTACCTTGACAGGAAATACAGCGAGTAGTGTGGGTGCCCCTGCGGTAATCCCTCATTTTCCAGAGGCGACAGATTTATATTACTATGTGACGGATTACGATGCAACTGTTTTTTCGGATATCCTAATTACAGCAGACGGAAAGATGACCTATAAAGTAATTGGAGCAGGTAACCCTTATTCGATGATGAATATTGTTTTCGTTGTTAAAGAATAAGCCTAAAGTAAAGAAGATGATAAACCATAAAATCTTGCTTTGTACTTGTTTTTTAACTGGGGGATTCGCTTTTGGACAAACCGTTAATTATGGCGGTTTGTACATTATGCCTAATACTGAAATGGCGACGCTATTCCCAATGGAAAACAAAGAAAACGCAACGGTATTCAACAACGGGACGTTGTATGTCTACCGCGATTTAACCAATGATGGGTTGTTTGATTTTAGAGAAGACGGAAAACTGAAAAATTCAGGTAAAACGATTTTTACTTCCAATCAACAACAGGCAATTAAGGGGAGCCAATTGATCCGTTTCAATAACCTTGAACTAAATAATGCTACTGCTGAAAGTGCCTTTTTACTTCAAAATGATATTGCAGCAAAAGGAGAAGTTGACTTTTTAGACGGAATTGTAACCGTGGAAGAAGGAAAAGCCTCTTTTGCCTTTTTGAAAGGAGCCAAAGCGAATAATCCGACAGATGCGAGTCATGTTGATGGAACGGTAGACAAAGAAGGAAAGGAAGCCTTTTCGTTTCCCATAGGAAACAAAGGATATCACCGTCCAGCCTATATCACCGCACCAGAAAAGGATACAGAGGTATATGTTGGCGCATATAAGTATGACGACAAAACCTTTTTTGACGAACGCTCGAATGCCGCTGGTGTGATCAATACGTTGAATACAACTGAGTACTGGTATGTAGATAAAGGAAGTAAGGAAGAAAAAAATGTAATCCTTGAATTAACATGGGATGATCGCACAACTTCTCCTGCTGTTTTAGCTACACCAGAAAAAGACCTTCATATTGTACGTTGGGATGAAGACAAAAAAATATGGGTAGACGAAGGTGGAATTGTCGATGTTAGTGCCCGTCGAATTTCAACACCAACTACGGTAAAGGGTTTGGGGTATTTTACCTTGGCAACAGTAAAAACAGATTGGTTATTAGAAGGAGATGTCGTGATTTATAATATTGTGTCTGCTGATGGTGATGGGGTTAATGATTACTTTTTTATTGACAATATTAACCGATTTCCAAACAACAGTGTTCAAATTTTTAACCGATGGGGAGCCAAAGTGTTTGAAACGAAAAATTACGATTCAAACGGAAATGTTTTTGACGGTTACTCTAAAGGAAAGATGACATTCAATGACAGTGAAAAATTACCTTCTGGAACGTATTACTATGTACTTGTGTACGAAGTAGAAAAAGAAGGTGTGACCAGAACCATTAAGAAAGCAGGGTATTTACATTTAGAAACAAAGTAATAGTAAGGATGAATTTTTTAAACAAACTCAAAAAAGTTGGTACAGCCTTAGTATTAATAAGCGCTGCTCAACAAGGTTTTGCACAGCAAGAACCCCAGTTCTCCCAATATATGTATAACACCTCTATTTATAACCCCGCCTATGCAGGTACAAGAGAGGTATTGAGTTTATTCGGAAACTATAGAACACAATGGGTAGGATTGGATGGTGCGCCTAAAACAGCGAGCTTCTCTGTATCTACACCTATTAATGAGTCCAATGTAGGAATTGGATTTTCTTTCGTTAATGAGAAAATCGGAATTATGGATGAAAATAATATTGCCGTAGATTTCTCTTACAAAATCAAGTTAAACTATCAGTATCAACTAGCCTTCGGATTAAAGGCTTCTGCTGATATCCTAAATGTGGATTACACCAAAGGACACCCTTTTGATCCATCGGATATCACGATTCAAGAAAATATTACCAATAAATTCACACCCAATATTGGAGCAGGAGTTTATTTGTATTCCGATCGTTCTTATTTGGGATTATCTGTGCCTAGTTTCTTAGAAACACATCGCTATGACGATAATGAGGTAACAACGATGAAGCAAAAGATGCAACTTTACCTTATGGGGGGGTATGTGTTTGAAGTAAATCCCGATATTAAATTCAAACCGGCATTCTTGATGAAAGCCGTACAAGGAGCACCTGTACAGCTGGATTTGACAGCAAACTTTTTGTTCTTGGATAAATTTACAGCAGGAGTAGCTTATCGTTGGGATGCTGCCGTTAGTGGATTAGTTGGATTCCAAATCAATGAAACCCTCTTTGTAGGGTATGCCTATGATGCAGATACCACCAGCTTACGCCATTACAACAGCGGTTCACATGAATTTTTCTTGCGTGCCGATATCTTTAATCGCTACACCAGAAAAACATCACCGCGTTTCTTCTAATCTAAATGATGATACATTATGCAAAAGAGATTTATTACTTTACTAGTTTTATCTTCAATCGCGTTGACAACATCAATAGGATGGGCACAAGAAAAGCGTGAAAATAAAGCAGATCATAAGTTTGAAAAGTATGAGTATATCAATGCTATTGAAATTTATGAGAAAGCCGTAGAAAAGGGATTCAAAAGCGTCAATGCGCTACAAAAATTAGGGGATGCCTACTATTTCAACGGAAAATTAACCGAGGCAAATAAGTGGTATGACGAACTCATTCAATTTGCCAAAGAAAAACAAGAATCGCTAGGCTCAGAATACTACTACCGCTATGCGCAAACCCTGCGTGCGATGCAGCAATATGACCAAGCCGATGCGTATATGAGTACCTTTACCTCCATGGAAGAACAGGATTCACGTGCACAACTATTCGAAGCCAATAAGAATAAGTACAGAGCCGAGATCGAAAAGCGATCCAATCGCTACGAAATTGAACCTTTGTCAATGAATAGTCCCTATTCCGATTACGGTGCAACGATTTACAAAGGACAATTGATTTATACGTCTGCGAGAGCTTCCGAAACAGCGTCAGGCAGCAAAGTACACAAATGGACCAACGAAGCCTATACGAGTTTGTATGCTTCAACCATAAATAGCGATGGAACATTCGAAGAACCTCAGCTCTTCTTTAAAGACGAGCGCAGTGATATCAACCAGTCCACAGCTGTTTTTACAAAAGATGGAAAAACCGTGTATTTTACCCAAAATGCGGGAGCAATAAAAGATGAGGTACAGCAGAATAAGTATAAAAACGCACTGTTGCAATTGTTCCAAGCCACGTTGCTAGAAGATGGAACGTGGAGCAAACCCGTTGCACTAACCATCAACGATCCTAAGGCAAATAACGCCCACCCCGCACTTACACCCGACAATAAGTGGTTGTACTTCGTGTCAGATCGAAGTGAATCCATCGGGCAAAGTGATTTATTTCGCGTAGAAATAAAAGAAGATGGCAGTTTTGCTAAAGTAGAGTCTGTTGGAAAGCAAATCAACACTGAAGGACGTGAAACTTTTCCGTTTATTTCCAGTGATTATATGCTTTACTTCGCTACGGATGGACGACCAGGCTTAGGTGGATTGGATATCTTCATGGCCAAAATAAACGTTGATGGTTCTTTTGGTACCGTTACCAATATTGGAGAACCCATGAATAGTCCTGCGGATGATTTTAGTTACTATTTTGATCCAAAAGCAAAAAAGGGATTTGTGAGTTCGAATCGTACTGGCGGTGCTGGCGGGGATGATCTCTACTTGGTACAAGAGAAAAAAGAAATCGACTGTAAACAAAGTATTGATGGTTTTGTATTTCATGCTGCTACACGAGAAGCTTTAGCAGGAGCAACGATCACCTTGTATGACGCAACGTACACAGCACTAACGCAAGTGCAAGCGGATGAACAAGGGAAGTTTAGTCTTGCTGACCTCGATTGTGGAAAGAAATACCGTTTGAAAGCAGAAGCAACTGGATTCCAAACTAAGGAAATCGCACAAACGATGGGGTATGAATTACAAGCCGTTGAGCAAGTTGAAATTGGACTTGAACCTGTGCAAGAAACCATTACCGAATCCGATGACTTATTTAAAAAGCTGAAGTTAGAGCCGATTTATTTCGATTTTGATAAGGCTACAATTCGCCCAGATGCTGCAGCTGAACTAGCTAAAGTTGTGGAAGTATTGAATATGTATCCAAACATTACTATCGATGTTCGCTCCCATACAGATAGCCGCGGTAATGATGCTTATAACATGCAATTATCAGAGCGAAGAGCGAAGTCAACTATGCAGTGGATGATTAAACAAGGCATTGATCCATCGAGAATCTCAGGAAGAGGATATGGAGAAAGCCAGCTAATCAACGAATGTCAAAATGGTGTTCCATGTTCAAAAGAACAACACCAAGAAAATAGAAGAAGTGAATTTATCATTCTCAAAATGTAAATTGACGTTTTTCGTTTTGACCACTAAATAGATAAGAAAATCTAGCAATAAAAAAGAGCTCCCATACGGAGCTCTTTTTTTATTAGGTCGATAACATATTAGGTGGGGGATCTATTATGGTTATATATGGATTCGAATGGATGACAGGTTTGTAGAAGTATAGCGCTGTACTAAAATTGTCCGATTTCTTCTCAGGATAGGTTGCACTTACTTGCGCAAGAAAGAAAGTCTCACATGAAATGTTTAGTGCTTTACAATTCTTACGCTTCGGTGTGGTTTCCGTGTCTGTTGTCGTAGAAGAGCCTAATTTGTAGGCGTACATAGTCGCAATAGGGCAAAAAGATTGCCGAGCCTCACAATCTTGAGGGGAAAAGAAATTAATCTTTTCAACACCTAGCAAAACCAAGATGAGACACAAAAATTGGGCAATATGTTTGTTGTACTTCTGCATGAATCAAACAAATATATTTAGTTTTTTGTAATCTTCCTTTTCTTTTAAAAAAAGTTTAGCAAGCAAAAGACGAAAACAAAAAAAGGAGAGCCGATTCGTTTAATGTGATAAGGAATTGATTATCTTTAAAATACAAAGAGTTTAATTCAAAAAAACATGAAAAAAGCACTCGTATTAGCAGTAGCCGTGGTCTTCTATTCTTGTAAAGACAATACAAAGACTACAGCCGCAGATGTCATTCAGCCTCAAGCAGCAGTCGTGCAAACAACTTCTATGGATTGGCTTTTGGGCGATTGGAAAAGAATCAATGACCAAAAGGGAAGAGCAACTTTCGAATCGTGGAAGAAAATAAACAATGACCAGTACGAAGGCATTGGTTATACGCTGTTGCAAATGGATACGATCAGTAAAGAATACATGAAGTTGGAGCAAATTCAAGGACAATGGAGTCTAGTAGTACGAACTTCTGACGATGCAGATAGCATTCAATTTGATGTAGAAAACCTACAAGAACAAGCGTTTGTTTGTGTCAATGAAGCCCATGATTTTCCTACTCATATTGCCTATCAAAGGGAAGGAGAAACACTCAAGGCCAAAGTATCAAACAAAGAGATGGAAATTGATTTTACGTTTGTTAAAAAGTAGGATAATTTAAGTATTGGAGGTCGTAGAACAATCAAAAGTTACTTTTAAAACAATAGATGATGTTTTGATAGAAGACACAAAAATAAATAGAAAACGGTGAAGTAGAAGATGAAAGAAGTATTTCTTTACTTTCACTAGAAACAAAAAAAAAGACCTAATCTCTTGATTAAGTCTTTTTTATTCGTAGCGAAGACGGGAGTTGAACCCGTGACCTCAGGGTTATGAATCCTG
>JASLHL010000314.1 GCA_030152225.1 Flavobacterium sp.
CAAGCATAGCATGCTTCGCTACTGTATCCATTGTATTAGCATAAAAAGCATGATCCGTTGATTGATGCAAAAAATGACTTACCTCTTCTCTTAACACAACCCCTTCTCCAGTAAACTCATCAGCTTCAATATGATAGACAAAAATAGAATCCCGTTCTTTACTGATAATTCCAATATGGGAAAACCTTTTGTCACGAGAAGCCATGCGTTTGAAGATATCTGAAAAATATCCTGTTCCCTTTCGAAGGATTAGATCTCCACTTTGTAATGCAACAGGTATTGACTGCTCTTGTGTTGATTGCTTCGGTATTTTCGTACAGGAAAGTAAAACAAAAAAACTCGTAACTAAACTTAGAGTTACTTTTTTGGTTCCATGTTTACCAACCATTTTCCATCTACTTTCACCAACGTTATTTCTTGTTCCTCCCCTTTTGGATTTTTGATGGTCACCCAAGCTTTTGTATCAACGATAGAATCTTTTACAAACTCTACCTTAGCCTCTGGATCTACTGGCATTCCACCAAAAGACATAGCCATATCCAACAATTTTCCTGTTGGTTCAGTAGCGTATTTTTTCGCTTCTTCGATTTTTCCTTTTGCTACATTTTCTGTAAACTTTACAGCTGCGTCTTTAGGCCCTTGTGAACAAGAAACCATCAACAATCCTAATGTAACTAACATTGCCATTTTCTTCATCATGATCTTTTTTTTATATTCATCAAATTTAACATAATTTCAATTAAAAAAGATATTTATTTCACAAATGTTAATTCATTGACAATTTGCTAACTGTAAACAGTTTACTAAAGTTGTTTGTGTTTCTTACGGTATTGAATAGGAGTCACTCCCACTTGCTTTTTGAAAAAACGTCCCAAGTAGGATTCTTCCGTAAAGTTTAGATCTCCTGCAATAATAGCAACGGTATCGTTGGTTTGAATTAAACGCGCTTTAATTTCGTCAATTAATTGTTTTTGAATAAAATAACTGGCGGGAAATCCTGTGATTTCTTTGACTACATCATTCAAATAATGGGGATGCACATGGAGTTCATTCGCATATTCATTTACCTGTTTCATTTGAATAATTTGCTGATTGACCAGCAATTGAAAACGCGCAACCAATTGTTCTTTTCGCGATAATACGAAAGGGGTTGCTGCCTTTTTATTGTTGTAGATGCGTTCTGCTTCCAATAGGATAATATTCAAGAACATACGCACGAGTAAATCATCGTTAAAGGTTTCTTTTTGGCATCTTTCGCTATTTAACTTCCAAAATAAATGCTCCATCATAACAATTTCGCGTTCTTCTAATTGAATAAAAGGCGATTGTCCGATTTGAAAAAAGGGAAAACTGCTTAGCTTAATTTGATGTTTTAAACACAATAAGAAATAATCGGCATCAAACAAGCACATAAAACCTTTGACGTCTTCACTCCATTGTTGAATATGGTGCATTTGATTTTCAGCGATAAAAAACATATCACCTGCCTTAAAGGTGTAGGCTGTAGATCCAATCATTTCTTCCACTTGTCCTGCAGTGATCAAAACTAGGGTATAAAATTTTTTACGCGTTTGCTGGCCTTCAAGAGAGTTGGGAAGCTGAGCCAAATGCTCTAGGGTAAAAATCTCTAGAAAACCAATACCTGTATTATACGCAATGGTACAACATTCTTCGCATACAATTTTACCGTGTACATCGGTAAAATAGAGCGTTTTAAATTCCTCTACCGTACTAATTTCACGGATATTCCCTTCCTTTTTCATCCTTTGACTTATTTAGATTAAAGATAAAACAACTTTTGATATTCGATTACACCTTTCCTTACTTTCCGCATTAAAGGGCAAGTAAAACATGTAAAAGCCATCCTCCAATATACAAGCCGATGCCGTAAATTGTATGCGTCAATAAGCTTCTAGAACGCGCTGTGTTAGGTTGAGGTGTTTTAGCTGCTGCGATTCCAAATCCAAAAGCAGGTTGCATCATAAAAAAGGGAGCTACTGTAGTACCAATCCCTACGGCTAAAGCGGGTAGTAAAGTCGGCTGTTCTAGCCATTCTACGCCAGTAATCAGCAATAAAACAAAAGCAAAGGTAATCCCAATCAAATAGTGTGCACACCAACCTATTGTTTTTTCTCCTGCCATGGGTTGCGCTTGGATAATGGTCTTATGCGTAAAAACACCGTTTTTAAAATGTGCTATCCATCGTCCTAAAAAGGCGTAATTCAACGAAGGTATTTTAAATGCTTTTCGAACAAAAATAGCATATATATCCATAAAGATAGTTGCAGCTACCCCAATGAAAAGGGCATAACCTAGTAAAGTGAACAAATCATTCATAACAAACTCTTTTAAATTTGAAACAAAACTAGTACATCCCACAGCTTATCTTCTGATGCGAATTGGAGTAAAAACAGGACAAATCACATTAAAAAAGAGGACGGTCCAAGGTCCTCTTTTTGTCAACAAACTAGTGAATCTATACAAAAAAGCTGTATAGCAATTGGTAATTAAGTACTAATATGATCAAGATATTTGCGTTCAAACCTTTGATTTTTCCTATAAATCGAAGGAGAAATACCTACTATTTTTTTAAATTGTTTACTCATATGACTAACCTCTTTGTACTGCAGTTGTGCTGCAATTTGTTCAAGGGATAATTCGCCATACGAAATCAGTTCTTTTACTCGTTCAATGCGATACAAGATGTAATACCTTTCAATGGTAAGTTGGGTATGCAGGGTGAACAATTTTGCCATACGCGCATAACTCAACGTAGAATCCGTAGCAAGGTAATCTGAAAGATTCATTGCCCTTGCACAATCAGCTTCTACATATTCAATAATTTTTCGCTTGATTTGCTCTACAACAATGGCAGGTGTATCGTCAAGTAGCTCAAATCCCAACTGTAAGAATCGCATCTTTATTTCTACCTTTTTTGCTTCTAGTAAAGGAGAAACAGCCTGACTTTCCCCAGCTGAATTTCTTTAATTTCCACACCAAGCTCATGCAATTCTTTTTGAATCAAATGAATACAACGGGGGCAAACCATATTTTTTATATGCAATATATAGGATTGATCCATACCAAAGAATTAAAGGGAAGCAGCATACTACTTCCCTACTACTATTATTAATTTACTGGTGCTTCTGCTACAAATTGTCTATAATTTTCCTCATTTTTAAAATAAGCGACTTCTCCGTTATTTCCGATAATCACGATATACGCCTCTGCTTTATCTACAGTTTCTAACGTAAGCGGATCTAAAGCCACTCGAACGCTTTCATCTTCTGGTATACGCGATTGACACATGGCACAGCAACCATAATACATCTTTCCCTCATGCATCACTTCTAGTTGTTTTTTTCCCATATAGGCATCATTGACCATACAAACTAATTCCTTGGGTACTGCGTCGCCTTTTTTATGCTGGTCTGATGAAGCAGCAACAGGCATTTGCTGCATTTCTTGTACTGCGTTTGCTGTCGTTTCTTGCGTCTCTTGCGCTTGTGTAACTGCTGTTGTCTTTTTGTCTCCACAAGCTATTGCAACAACGCTTAAAGCAAGTACACCTACTGTTTTAATCCCATTTGTTTTCATTTTATTATTTGATTTTTTGTTCATGCATTATTTCTTCTGTAGCCATTTTCAAAAGGGTTGTTCCAGCAGTTAAATCACCAAAAACCTCAACCATCATAGGCATGACTCTACCTTTTGCCACCTTGATATGATAGGCGATCCCCCCTTTTATCTCGATGACATATAGCCCTAAATTACTCTCTACTACAGCAGTTTTTGGAACAAAGAAACGAGGTTCTTCACTTTGTAAACTCAATGTCACATCGGCAATCATATGGGGTTTCAATCGCTGATTTTTATTGTCAATATCCGCCTGAATCTGTTCTGTACGCAGTTTTAGATCCAAACTACCTGATTGACGAGTAATCACACCTGAAAACACTTCTTGCGGTATGGTTTTCACCTTAAAGGTTACCGTATCCCCTAGGCGTACATAAGGGGTATTTGCTTCTGCAACAGCGATAGTTAACCTCAACTTTTGAACATCTTCCACCACCAATAAAGGGGCTTGATTCATCGGGCCAACATAGGCTCCTTTGTCTACTTGTCTATCCGTTACGACACCATCAAAAGGAGCTTTAATAACCAAGTATTGATCTATATTCTTCATTTCTTGATAAGCAGATAAGGCAGCGTTTACCTGCGCTTGGTCTGCCAGCATCTTCGCTGTTACTTGCTCTAGGTAATCTGGCGCTATTGCACCTGCTGTTTCATTTGCTTTTAACGTACGCTCATAGGTTGCCTTTGTGGCAACGTATATTGCCTCCTGCGCCTTCCACTTGGCTTGTGCATGGGCAACTTGTGCTTGAATTTCAGGTGCATCCAAGACCAATAACACTTGTCCCTTCTTGACAAAGTCGCCGATGTCTACACGCAAATCGGTGACATAGCTATTGACTTTCGCCACTAATTCCGTGCGCTGATCTGCTTTTAGTTCAGCAGGTAATTGAAGGGAAACGACGGGATTGGTCTTTTCCAGTACAAACGTTTCCATTGTATTCATCATCCCCGTCATGCCTTGTTTCTCTCCACCTGCTTTTTCAAGGGGTGATTCGGCTGTTTTTTTATCTGTACATGCGGTTAATACTACTAAACTAACCAGGGTTATAACTATTCTTTTCATCGTTCTTATTTATTTTCAGTCGGTATATAGTGAATGCTTGCTGTGTCTTCTGGATCTAAGGATGGGGATTGTCGGCTAACTTTATGCATAACCCAAGCAAAAACCATCGGTAAAATAACCAGTACGGCAACTGTTGAGGCTAATAAACCTCCAATAACAGCTCTTCCTAGTGGGGCTACTTGTTCACTGCCTTCTCCATGCCCAATGGCCATAGGAAGCATTCCCGCAATCATAGCTAAAGTTGTCATGGCAATAGGTCGAATGCGCAGCTTTGTTGCTTCAATCGCCGCAGCAGTAGCCGTCCATCCCGTTTTACGCAGAGTTTCTGCGTTGTTGATTAAGAGTACGGCATTGGCTATCGACACCCCTACGGACATAATAATTCCCATATAGGATTGTAAATTAATCGTTGATCCTGTGATCTTTAGCAACAACAAGGCGCCTAACATCACAAAGGGCACTGTCGTCAGAATAACAAAGGACACCTTAAACGACTGGAAGTTAGCCGTTAACATCAAGAAGATCACAACAATTGCCACTACTAATCCTCCAGCTAAGCTCTTCATGGTTTCCTCGAGTACAGGCGCCATTCCCTTTACTTCGATATTGACTCCTTTAGGCAATTCTCCTAAAGAAGCAATTGCTTTTTCTACATCGATTTTCGCTCGATTTAAATCCGTCTGATGCACATTGGCAACGACCGTAACATAGCCCATAGTTCCTTCGTTATAACTTTCTGCCAGCGCTTTTGATTCCATTACCGTAGCCACATCACTCAATACAGGGCGATCAGCCTCTCTGCTCAGCGGAATATTCTCTAACTCTTCTTTACTCGTCAATTGATTTTGAGGCATTTGTACCTGAACATCATAGGCGATTCCCATCATACCTCCAACCCACATGTTGCGGTTGGTATAACGAGAAGAGGCTGTTGTTGCTACGAGGGATTTTGCAATATCCATCGCATCTAATCCCAATTGAGCCGCACGCACGCGGTCAATGTTAATCTCATACGCGGGATAATTCATCGAAATTGGTATTTTTTGATCGCGCATATAGTCAATGTCTTTCAACTGAGCCAATAGCTTCGTAGCCGTCATCCTATTCATTTTGCGCATCATACCTGAAACGCGTATTTCAATTGGCGTATTCGTTCCTTGACTCAATATTTTCTCCGTTAATTCAATCGGCTCAAATGTCAAGTTTAGTTCGGGTAATTTTTCTTGAATACGCTGGCGTATTTGGTCCTTTACTTCATCTGTATTGCCACTAAAATCGCGGAATGCTACCTGCATGGACGCTTCGTGAGGTCCTGCATTATACAAGTAAATTGGACTCACAGCAAAGGACGAAGGGTGTTGTCCTACAAAAGCAGAAGAAATGGCGATCTTATCTTTTCCAAAAAGGTCTTCTAACTCAACAAGAACTTGTTTTACCTTTCTTTCCGTGTGCTCAATACGCGTTCCTTCGGGCGCTGTAATACGCATTTGTACTTGACTAGAGTTTACTGTAGGCAATACGTCTTTTCCTATATTTTCATACATAAATGCCACCGCCAATATCGCCAAGGTGATAGAACCTACAACCAAAATTCGCTTGCGGGGCATGATCTTCTCAATTCCTACAACTAGGCGATTCTTGAACTTATCAAATCCTTTGGCTTTTTCAGGAACAAGGTGTTTTTCTGGATTGTATTTCATTAACCAGTTCGCCATAATCGGCACAAACGTCTGAGACAACAAAAACGAAACTGTCATCGCAAATCCAATAGCCATCGCCAAAGGCATAAATAAGGCGCCTGGAATTCCATTCATCATAAAAGCAGGTGCAAAAACCGCTAGGATGCTAAATAGGATTAATAATTTCGGAAACGCAATCTCTTTACAGGCATCCCAAATTGCTTGTACTTTACTCTTTCCAAGAGCGAAATGCTGGTGTATATTTTCGATGGTCACCGTACTCTCATCGACTAAAATTCCAATAGCCAAAGCCAATCCCGACAACGTCATAATATTAATCGTCTGACCGAATAATTTGAGGAATAGCACAGCCGAAATAATGGCAATGGGAATAGTTGTAATAACAAGTAAGGCCCCTCTTGGATCGCGCAAAAACAACAATACCATTAATCCTGTCAACAAAGCCCCCAATACCCCTTCTAACAGTAAACTTTTTACTGCGTTAATCACATTAACTGATTGGT
>JASLHL010000328.1 GCA_030152225.1 Flavobacterium sp.
CTTTTGAAGATCAAATCCCTTTTTTGCTCTTTGTTCATCGCACGGTTTGCTCGTTTCTATTTGTTAGATTGTTTTTTATATAGAAAATTTTCACTCATAACCCATAACCCATAACTCATAACCAAAAAAAAAGCAGTGAACGAAAAGTTCACTGCTTTTTTTTATCTAGAAGTTTATCTAATTAAGATAAAGCTGCTTTTACTTGATCTGCTGCTTCTTGGAAAGCTACAGCTGATAAGATTGGCATACCTGATTGATCGATCAATTCTTTTGCCAATTCAGCGTTTGTTCCTTGAAGACGTACAATAATAGGCACTTTAATATCGTCACCCATGTTTTTGTATGCATCTACAACTCCTTGAGCAACACGGTCACAACGAACGATTCCTCCGAAGATGTTGATTAGGATTGCTTTTACGTTTGGATCTTTTAAGATAATACGGAAAGCAATTTCCACACGTTTAGCATCAGCAGTTCCTCCTACGTCAAGGAAGTTAGCTGGTTCAAAACCTGCGTATTTGATTAAATCCATGGTAGCCATAGCTAAACCAGCACCGTTAACCATACATCCAACAGTTCCATCTAAATCCACATAGTTTAAACCAGCTTCTTTAGCTTCTACTTCGATTGGACGCTCTTCTGTGATATCTCTGTATTCAGCATATACTTTTTGTCTGTATAATGCATTGTCATCTAATGTTACTTTAGCATCAACAGCTAAAATTTTATCGTCCGATGTTTTTAATACAGGATTGATTTCAAACATAGAAGAGTCACTTCCGATATACGCATTGTATAAAGCGTCAACGAATTTAACCATTTCTTTGAATGCATTACCTGATAACCCTAGGTTGAATGCAATTCTTCTTGCTTGGAAACCTTGTAATCCTACTGCAGGATCGATTTCTTCTTTGAAAATTAAGTGTGGCGTATTTTCAGCAACTTCTTCAATATCCATCCCTCCTTCAGTAGAATACATAATCATATTTCTACCTGTAGAACGGTCTAATAATACAGACATATAGAACTCACTAACTTCGCTTTCACCTGGATAGTAAACATCTTCTGCTACTAATACTCTATTCACTCGTTTACCTTCTGGTGGCGTTTGTGGAGTAATTAGGTCCATTCCGATGATTTTTCCAGCTAGCTCTTTTACTTCATCTAAGTTCTTAGCTAACTTTACTCCTCCTCCTTTACCTCTACCCCCTGCGTGGATTTGAGCTTTTACTACATACCAACTTGTACCAGTTTCTTCTGTAAGTTGTTTTGCTTTTTCAACAGCTTCATCTGCGTTGTTAGCTACTAACCCACGTTGTACTCTTACCCCGTAGCTAGCTAATATTTCTTTACCTTGAAATTCATGTAAATTCATAGTGTAATACGTTTAGCTTTAAAAATAAACAGATACAAAAATAATAATTAGGTTTGAATTTCCCTAATTTAATTCTGCATATGTCCCATTTATTCTTGGATTTGACTTTATTAAATTTAAAAAATATTTGTTTTGTATTCGTATAATTTAGAAAATATCAATCGATCCTTTTCCTTCTCTTATAATTTCTGGTTCGATTCCCGACAAATCAATAACGGTAGATGCCTGATTATCACCATATCCCCCATCGATAATTAAATCGACGATATTATCCCATTTTTCTTGGATCAATTCTGGGTCTGTGGTGTATTCCAAAATTTCATCTTCGTCATAGATTGACGTTGACACAATGGGATTTCCCAGTCGGCGGACAATTTCTCTGGCGATATTATTGTCCGGTACGCGGATTCCCACTGTTTTTTTCTTTCTAAACTCTTTGGGTAAATTGTTATTTCCTGGGAGAATAAAGGTATAAGGACCTGGTAAGGCTTTCTTCAATACTTTGAATGTTGCAGTATCAATTTGTTTGATATAATCGGATATATTACTCAAGTCATGGCAGACAAAAGAAAAATTGGCTTTTTCTAATTTGATTCCCTTAATACGAGCAATGCGTTCCAAGGCTTTTGTATTGGTGATATCACATCCCAATCCATACACGGTATCGGTGGGATAAATAATCAATCCACCATTGCGCAAAACCTCTACGACCTTATTGATCTCCCTTTCATTTGGATTCTCTGGATAAATCTTTACAAACTGTGCCATATCTTTGATTTTTATTGATTTATACAATTTACGCTAAAACTTGAAGCTTCGCAAATCGCAACAATAGTTTTTTAATTCCCCCTACATCGAAATTGATTTCCGCCTTGCGGTCTGCTCCTACTCCTTCTAGGTTTAGGATTACCCCCTGACCGAATCGCTCGTGCATCACGCGTTGTCCTATTACAAGACCACTGTTAGCCGCATCACCTTGACTGGTTGTTGAGGTGGCATTCACAGGTTTAAGCTTGCGAATATTTCGATCCAAAACCGGTTCTTCGTTGTTTTTCAGGTAGGCTGGTGGTGTCCCTTTTACGGGTTTTGACAAGCGCAACTTGCTTTTATCTACGTCGCCAAAAATATCAGCATCAATTTTAGGCGTATAGCGGTAATTGGTTTCTACTGGCGTTAAGAATTCCAAGTATTGATCGTCAATCTCTTGAATGAAACGCGAAGGATCACAGTCAATGAGCTTCCCCCAACGGTATCTCGATTGGGCATAGGTCAAATAGGCTTGGTGTTCTGCACGCGTTAAAGCCACATAAAACAAGCGACGTTCCTCTTCCAATTCGGTTCGCGTACTACTACTCATTGCACTTGGAAAGAGGTCTTCTTCCATTCCCACACAGAAAACAGTTGGAAACTCCAGTCCTTTGGCTAAGTGAATCGTCATTAAGGCCACACGATCATCGTCTCCTGTATCTTTGTCTAAGTCTGTTGCTAATGCAACATCTTCTAAAAATTCGGATAATGCACCACGAGCGCCGTCTATTTCGCGTTGTCCTTCAATAAAATCTTTAATACCATTGAGTAATTCCTCAATATTTTCCATACGCGTAATTCCCTCTGGTGTGGTGTCTTTGCGTAGTTCTTGTACCAATCCCGTTTTCTTCACCACATGTTCCACCATTTCATAAGCATCTTTAGTTTCCTCTAAGGCTTGAAAAGCTTTGACCATGTTGACAAAGTCGGTTAATTTATTTTTTGTTCCTGCGGTAATTTTCAAGTCAATCTTATCAATATGACTCATCACCTCAAAAATCGAGCGTTTGTAGTGATTCGCAGCAATGGTTAGTTTATCTAAGGTTGTTGCACCAATTCCCCTTGCTGGATAATTAATGACGCGAACGAGAGCTTCTTCGTCTTTGGGGTTGATAATTAAGCGCAAATAGCTCAATACATCTTTAATTTCCTTGCGTTGATAGAAGGACAATCCCCCGTAAATACGATAGGGAATATCCCTTTTTCTCAAGGCATCCTCCATGGCACGTGACTGTGCATTGGTACGGTATAGAATAGCAAAATCACTGTTGTTTTTTTGATTTTGCATTTTTTCTTCAAAAATAGTAGAGGCAACAAATCGCCCTTCTTCCCCATCGGTTAAGGAACGGTGTACCTTAATCTTAGGTCCATAATCAT
The DNA here is from genome assembly GCA_030152225.1 of Flavobacterium sp. Taxonomy (GTDB): domain Bacteria; phylum Bacteroidota; class Bacteroidia; order Flavobacteriales; family Flavobacteriaceae; genus Flavobacterium. The sequence continues at coordinate 3,560 of JASLHL010000328.1, forward strand.
TGTCTGTCCACACGACTTTTTCCAACTTGACTTTATTCTTGTCAATAATGGTGTTGGCCGCTTCTACGATATTTTTTGTTGAACGGTAATTTTGTTCTAGGCGATACAGCTGTACGTTGTCAAAGTCCTTTTGGAAATTGAGGATATTGTTGATGTTAGCCCCGCGGAAGGCATAGATACTTTGCGCATCATCCCCTACAACACAGATATTTTGAAAGCGATCAGATAAGGCGCGTACAATCAGGTACTGGGAGTTATTGGTATCTTGGTACTCATCCACTAGAATATAGCGAAAGCGATCTTGGTACTTCGCTAATACATCGGGAAAACGGGTCAATAGTTCATTGGTTTTCAACAGTAAATCATCAAAATCCATTGCACCTGCTTTAAAACAACGCTCTACATAGTGCTCGTAAATCTCCCCAATACGCGGGCGTTTACTCATGGCATCGGCTTCTTGCAGTTCAGCGTCATTGAAATACGCTTTTACCGTAACCAAGTTATTTTTATACGATGAAATACGGCTTGCTACTTCTTTGGGTTTATAGATGTCTTTATCCAATTGCAACTCTTTGATAATCTGACCAATCAGTCGTTGACTATCTTGTGAATCGTAAATCGAAAAGTTACTGGGGTATCCCAAATGATCTGCTTCTGCACGCAACAATCGTGCAAAAACCGAGTGAAAAGTACCCATCCACAAGTTCTTAGCTTCACCACTACCGACAATTTGAGCGATGCGGTTTTTCATCTCGCGCGCAGCTTTGTTGGTAAATGTTAAAGATAAAATATTAAAGGCATCCACGCCTTGGTGCATCAAGTAAGCGATTCGCAAGGTCAATACTCTTGTTTTTCCCGAACCTGCTCCAGCAATGACAATCATGGGGCCGTCTTTCTGTAATACAGGTGCTCTTTGAGCTTCATTAAGTTGATCAATATAACTTTGCATAGTGTCTAAAACCGTAAAAAGCCAAAATTACAACTACTATTACTTTATAACAAGTTTTGTTTCTATTAAAGCGTTTTATCTTAAACAAATAATAGTACTTTTGTTCAAACTTTAATTTCATGGATCTCAATTTTATTCTTACCTCACTTCAATATGTAGTGCCTGCTTTAGTCGTTGCGGGGTTGTCTTATGTTTTTTTTCAAAAAATCTTAGAGAAACAATCAAAACGGGATTACTTTATCATCAAGGAATTGACCACAAAAGATTCGGGTATTGACAGCAAGGCCCTAAAACTACAAGCTTGTGAGCGTTTGGTGATTTATGCAGAGCGAAGCGATTTAAAGAAATTAATCCTACGTGTACAACCTTTAAGTACCGACACACAAGCCTATGCGCATTTGTTGGTCCAACATCTTGAACAAGAATTTGAATATAATGTCACACAACAGCTTTATGTATCCGAAGAGCTATGGGCTATTGTTGTGCATACCAAAAACACCCTTATTTCCACGATTCAACAAACGGCCAAGCTAGCTGAGGCGACTTCCGCTTTGTTGCTTCAAAATCTCTTGTTAAATGAATCGGTTAACATCCAAAACAAAGTGGATATTCTACTCCGAGCCATTAAAGAAGAGACCAAACATAACTTATAATAAATCAATAAAATAGTTTAAAAATCATGAGAAGAATTTTGATAAGCGCATGTTTGTTACTTGGTGTTTTAGGTACCAATTACACCGTTACAGCTCAAAGTAAATTGGGTGGTGTATTGGGTAGTTTATCCCAAGATCAGATCGGAAAAGGGCTAAAAGAGGCCTTAGACAAGGGAATTCAACAACAAGTGAGTGAACTTGCAAAACCCAACGGTTTCTTTAAGAATGAAATGGTTAAAATCATGCTACCGGATGAGTTACAAAAGGTAGACAAAACCCTTCGTTCTATGGGTATGGGAAGCATAGCAGACCAAGGATTACAACTTTTAAACCGCGCTGCTGAAAGCGCTGTAGAAGAAGCAACTCCTATTTTTGTTCAAGCCATCAAAGACTTAACTTTTAACGATGCTGCTACTATTTTACTTGGTGGGTCATCATCTGCTACGGACTACTTAAAAGCAAAAACATCGAAGGAATTAGCAGTTAAATTTGCACCCATCATCGAAGAATCTCTATCTAAAGTAGGCGCTACAACGGCTTGGGAAGGCATTTTTACCAAATACAATAGCCTGCCTTTAGTTTCTCCTGTCAATCCCGATTTGACGAATTATGTAACAGAGAAAACCATGGATGGTGTATTTACCATGATCGCTGTAGAAGAAAATAACATTCGCGGTAATAAACCCGATTCAAGATCTACAAATTTATTGCAAGACGTATTCAGCAAACAGGATAAAACAGCGAATACAACGTCTGCTAAGAATACGGATTCTGACAAAAAAGCAACCCCTAAAAAGGAAAAGAAAAAGAGCTTATTGGACCTGTTTTAATCTCAGATCAACAATAACAATCACATAACCTAACGATAATATCATTTCAAAAAGAAAAATAGATATTTGTCTCATAAATATTGATTTCATATTGAAATAGTTAAAGTTAGTTGATACCAAAAGGAGCATTGTAACCCAATGCTCCTTTTTTTTATACAAATTTCGTATTAATTTTAAGTAATATCAATTAATCATCCTCATTAAATTAATATTTCACTTATAAAGAACGAATAACGTTAACCTTTTATTAAGTTTA
>JASLHL010000330.1 GCA_030152225.1 Flavobacterium sp.
AGTATCGTTTCGCTGCTTGTTGGGAATTTTGGCTATCTCCCTATCTTCTATGCATTTAAATGCCCAAACCCCCATTACAATTGGTCAATCATACACCTTGAAGTCTGATCTTCTTCATGAACCAAGAGAGATTCAAATCTATCTACCTAAAACATACACAGATAGCACATTAACACCACAATCTTATCCTGTCGTGTATTTGTTGGATAGCGAAAGCAACTTCAATTACTTCACCGCTTATATTGAAAAATTATCCAAATACCCCTATCCTGCCATTCCAGAAATGATTGTTGTAGGGATTGTAAACACCAATCGAACCCGAGATTTAACCCCAACGAAGCGAAATGAAGATGTCATGACTTCGGCGCAAAAGGCAAAGATCAAAGGGGAATCAGGTGGAAATGCCTTATTCTTTCAGTTTCTAGAAGAAGAAGTAAAACCATTTGTACAGCAGCAATTTAGAGTAAATGACTATGCGATATTGGTAGGCCATTCATTTGGTGGGATTACTGCCTTACACAATTTGTTGCATTATACGGATATGTTTCAAGCCTATATTGTACACGATCCGAGTATTTGGTGGGATGAGACTTTTATACTAAAAGAATATCAAGCGAACGCACAGCAGGATTTTAACCATCGCAAGTTGTTTTTAACTCAAGTGGGCGATAGTGAAAGCAAAGGCCATTTAGAAGATCATTATAGCGCTATCCAAGCTTTTAACACCTTTATGCAACAACGTCCCCTTACGGGATTGACCTATCAATATCAGCAATATGAAGGAGAAAACCACGGTAGTATTCCCATGAAAGGCAATTTAGATGGTCTACGCTATATTTTTGAGGATTATCCACTCAATTTTAAAGCAATTCAACAAGATCCAGATTTAGTACGCACAACATTTGCCCGTCTAAGCGAGTCATTACACTTTGATTTTCAACCCAATGAAGCTTATTTACGCTATATTATCTCCTACTACGACAAACAAAAGAATTCGGCTCTTGTAGCTTATTTTATCGCGTATTGCTTAACGCTATATCCCGAAAGTACAATAGGTCAAGAGATAGCAGACAATCGCTACATATCATCTTCCCTCAAAGAATGAGAAGATTCACCCAATATCTATTGTATACCTCCCCTATTATCTGGTTATTTAGGGTTTCTATACGAGATACCGTATGTCCCCAACGGCTTATTGTATTAAACGTTGTTTCCTAAAATAATAAGCGAAGTATCAAAAAAACAAAAAGTCTACAGGAATGTAGACTTTTTTATTTTATACCTTATAATCTCAAGAGTAGTTTTTCTGTAGCCGTTGCGTCAATTCCCTCATGTGAGGTGTGATAAACTACTTTACCCTCAGCGATAATCAACAATTGAGGGGATTCGTGTTGCACCTGAAAGCGATCTGCTATATCAAGTGAAACTAAACGGTCCTTTTTTACATCCACGATATAACAATCGATTTGTGTTGGATTGGTAAAAGAACGCTCAAAGTTTTTTAGCGCCATTTTACTAATGTAACATGTGGTGCTATTTTTAAAAATAATACAAGGTTTCGTTCCACTATGGGCAATTAGCTCCGATAAAGTAGCGGTTTCCGTAAGTTCAATCCAATTCATAAGACATTTTTTCAGTTAAATTGTACGATATCAATTCTTTATATGACTTTTTGTCACCATTCTATACAAATATAACAATTTTTTTGGACAGAAAGTCGTAAATTTAGAATTGGAACACATCTTGTAAAAAGTAAGGAACAACACCTAAAAAAAGAAAAGATATGAATTTGAACAATTTTACAATAAAATCACAAGAAGCCTTGCAACGTGCACAGGTTATTGTACAAGGCTTAGGCCAGCAACAAATCGAGAATGAGCATCTCTTTAAAGCTATTTTAGAAGTAGATGAAAACGTGACTCCTTTTATCTTAAAGAAGTTAAATATCAATGTCGAAACGTTTAAATCAGCTTTAGATGCAAGCATTCAGCGATTTGCTAAAGTTGATGGTGGTCAAATTGGTTTATCTCGTGATGCTGCTACAGCGATCACGGAAGCACAAGCCATTGCTACGAAGATGAAAGATGAGTACGTTTCGATTGAACACTTGCTTTTAGCGATTTTCAAATCTAAGAGTACAGTTGCACAAATGCTCAAGGATCAAGGTGTGACTGAAAAACAATTGGAAGCGGCCATTCAAGAGATTCGCAATGGTGCACGTGTAACCTCGGCTTCTGCTGAAGAGACCTATAATTCACTAAATAAATACGCCAATAACCTAACACAACTAGCCTATGAAGGAAAGTTAGATCCTGTTATTGGTCGTGATGAAGAGATAAGACGCGTACTTCAAATCTTGAGTAGACGTACCAAAAATAACCCGATGCTGATTGGAGAACCTGGTGTGGGTAAAACAGCCATTGCCGAAGGATTAGCCCATCGTATTGTACAACAAGACGTACCGGAGAATTTAAAAGACAAGCAGATTTTTTCCCTCGATATGGGAGCTTTAATTGCTGGGGCGAAATACAAAGGAGAATTTGAAGAGCGATTGAAATCCGTAGTCAAAGAGGTTACCAGTGCAGAAGGACAAATCATCTTGTTTATCGATGAGATACACACCTTAGTAGGTGCTGGTGGTGGTGAAGGCGCCATGGATGCAGCGAATATTTTAAAACCTGCTTTAGCCCGTGGAGAGTTGCGTTCGATTGGTGCAACTACACTCGATGAGTACCAAAAGTACTTCGAGAAAGACAAAGCGCTAGAACGTCGTTTCCAAAAAGTAATTGTCGATGAGCCTGATACCGAAAGTGCCATCTCTATTTTGCGTGGTATTAAAGAAAAATATGAGGCACACCATAAAGTGCGCATCAAAGACGAAGCCATTATCGCGGCGGTCAATTTATCGGAACGCTATATTACCAATCGCTTCTTACCGGATAAAGCCATTGACTTGATGGATGAAGCAGCGGCTAAATTGCGCATGGAGATCAACTCCAAACCAGAAGAATTGGATGTTTTAGATCGTAAGATCATGCAATTGGAGATTGAGATTGAAGCCATTAAACGCGAAAATGACGAGGATAAATTAAAATTGCTCGGCTTAGAAGTAGCCAATTTAAAAGAAGAACGCAACGAGATTTTCGCTAAATGGCAGTCAGAAAAAGAGGTTGTGGATCGCGTACAGACCTGTAAGCAAGAGATTGAATCCTTCAAGTTAGAAGCGGAAAAGGCAGAACGCGAAGGCGATTATGGAAAAGTGGCTGAATTGCGTTATGGCAAGATCAAACAGGCCCAAGAAGAGCTTGAAAAAGCACAGGCCCAACTCGAAGAGAATCAAAAAGGGCATTCTTTAATTAAAGAGGAAGTAACCAGCGATGATATTGCGGAAGTTGTAGCCAAATGGACAGGAGTACCCGTAACTAAAATGCTACAAAGTGAGCGTGAGAAACTCTTGCATTTAGAAGAAGAGCTACACAAACGCGTAGTGGGGCAAGAAGAAGCCATTGAAGCAATTAGTGACGCGGTACGCCGAAGTCGTGCGGGATTACAAGATCCAAAAAAACCGATTGGTTCTTTCCTATTCTTAGGAACAACTGGTGTGGGTAAAACGGAACTTGCTAAAGCCTTAGCGGTTTATTTATTTGACGATGAGAATTCGATGACGCGTATTGATATGAGTGAATATTCGGAACGCCACAGCGTAAGCCGATTGGTTGGTGCGCCTCCAGGATACGTGGGCTATGATGAAGGAGGACAACTGACTGAAGCCGTGCGAAGAAAACCGTATTCTGTTGTATTGCTGGATGAGATAGAAAAAGCACATCCCGATACGTTCAACATCTTGCTTCAAGTATTGGATGAAGGACGTCTAACCGATAATAAAGGACGTTTGGCTGATTTTAAAAATACCATCATCATCATGACGTCTAACATGGGTAGCCACATTATCCAAGAGAAGTTTGAACAAGCAACCAATATGGAACAAGCCTCGGAAGAAGCAAAAGAAGAAGTATTGAATGTACTAAAACAATCCGTACGTCCAGAATTCTTAAACCGTATTGATGAAGTTGTCATGTTTACGCCACTTACACAAGAGAATATTCTTGAAATTGTCGATATTCAATTGCAAGGGGTGATGAAAATGTTGAGTGAACAAAACATTCATTTGGAGGCGACCAAAGAAGCGAAAGAATTCTTAGCTCGCAAAGGATTTGATCCACAATTTGGTGCTAGACCCGTAAAACGAGTGGTTCAACGCGAAGTTTTGAACAAGCTGTCTAAAGAAATTTTAGCAGGAAATATCAAAGCAGAAAGTATGATCTTACTCGATTCATTTAACGATGAATTGGTTTTTAGAAACAAATAATGGAAATGGGAAATGGGAGATGAGAAACCGAAACGCAGTGTAGGTTCATCAAACACAACAACCAATATACAATTGGTGAGGTAAAGGAGTGAAATTTTATAATAGAAAGGGATTTGATCTTTTGAAGATCAAATCCCTTTTTTGCTCCTTGTTCATCGCGCGGTTTGCTCGTTTCTATTTGTTAGATTGTTTTTATGTAGAAAATTTTCACTCATAACCCATAACTCATAACCCATAACTCATAACCCA
>JASLHL010000331.1 GCA_030152225.1 Flavobacterium sp.
ACCGCGTACGTGGTCTGTAGTTGCACAAGGTGCCTATGCCAAAATGCAACACAAATTATACGAGGAAGACTTGTTTCCTACAGAGTTGCTCAATGCACAGGTCGGAATCAAACACTTCCGTTCGATTAGCGATTCCTGGTCCTTATTAATGATGGGAAGCGTAGGAATTTATTCCGATCGCAAAGAAATTAGCTCAGAGGCAATTTTAGGTCAAGGCGGGGTGTTTTTTATCAAGCATTTCAACGATAAAGTCGCTTTGGGGGTAGGGCCTGTGTTAACCAATAGTTTTGGGGTGCCCATGGTACTACCTGGAATCTATTTTAGCTGGGAAACACAGGGTGATTTCTTCGTTCGCGTCGCTTTCCCTCAAGGTGCTGAGTTCGGCTATAAAGTAAGTGAAATCGTCGATCTCAAATTGGCTGTCGATTTACAAGGGATGACCGCAGTGATCAAAAAAGACGACAAAGACATGTTGTTGGGATTCCAACAGATTGTTGCAGGACTCCGACCTGAGTTTAAATTCAGTGATAATCTGACGTTGTCACTTACTGCTGGTAGCTCTTTGGTACGCTCGTTTTCATACAATGAACGAAAAATAAAGAATATATTCAAAGAGAAGAAAGAAGCTGATCCTCGATTTACAACCACTTTTTACGGTGCTGTAAAATTGAGATGGAGCTTGTAAGTTGGTGTAAAACAATAGGGTAAAAACAAATTGCAGCAAGGGGGCTCTTGTAAAGTAAATGCTTTGCTTACTTTACAAGAGCCCCCATCGCGTTTTATTTACTCAGTAAATTTTTGTATATAATGTCGTTGAGTAAAGCTTCTTTGCGCAGTCGGGCTAAGGGCAATTGGGTGTTGTTAATTAAAACTCTATTCCCCGAAATAGAACAAATGTGATTGACGTTAATCAAATAGGATTTGTGTATGCGAAAGAAGTGTTCTTTAGGGAGTAATTCTTCCAAAGCAACCATCGTTTGATGAATGATATAGGTCTTCTGATGGGTGTGTATCTTGACGTAATTCTGCATGGCTTCGATGTAAAAAATATCCTGCCATTGAATTTTTACAAAACTGTCTTCGTGTTTCATAAACATCGAACTGTCGGTGAGTCCAACCTCTTCTTTTTGTTGGTTTTTAAGCTCATAGAGCTCTTTGGCTTTTAAGGCAGCTTGATAAAAACGCTTAAAAGCAATGGGTTTTAGCAAGTAATCAACAATTTGCAAACGATATCCCTCTAGCGCGTGTTCGGAATAAGCCGTTGTAAAGATCACAAGGGGAGGTTGGCTGATAGACTCTAAAAAATCAATGCCCGATAAATACGGCATATTGATATCGAGGAAGAGTAAATCGTACTTTTCTTTGCTCATTAATTCTTGTGCTTCTAAGGCGGATCCACAAGAGGCAGTTGCAGCTAAAAAATCAACTTTAGCAATATAATCGACAATGGATCGTCTGGCTAAAGGCTCATCGTCAATGACTAAACAGTTGAGCAAAAGGGGGTTTTTAGGTGGTAGCATTTGAATCGTTTAAATTAATCTGAAGGGAAACCGTATAGTTGTTTTCGCCTGGTGTAATGGTCAACCGGTGTTGATCGGGATATTGAATCTTTAAGCGTTCGGTTATATTGGCAATTCCAATTCCTCCTTGTTGTTTTTCTCGTTTAAATCGATCGTTATACGAATTTTCAATATCTAAATGTAAGACATTTTGCTTTTCGATACACACAATGCGGACATATCCTTGTTGATGGGGAAGTCGCGATACGTGTTTAAAGGCATTTTCAATCAAGGGGACTAGAAGTAAGGGCACGATTTGCAGCTGTCGATTGTCAATCTCCCACGTACAATCCACTGCGAGTTCATCCTGCCAACGCACTTGTTCAATGGCGACTAAGTCCTGGAGGTAGCGCATTTCTTGATGGAGGAATACCTGTTTTTGGTTGCATTCATACAGCTGATAGCGCAAAATATCGGAGAACTTGAGCAAAACCGTAGACGCAAGCTCTACATTGTTTTGCATGAGGATGTGAATGTGATTGAGGATGTTGAACATCAAATGGGGATTGATTTGATCCTGAAGGAGCTTAATTTGTGCTTCCAAGTGTTCTTGTTTTAACTTGGCATTTACCTGCTCGATTTTGTAGTGTTCTTCATAGAAGCGTATCCCACAGGTCGTGGTGACAATAGCCATAGCTGAGGGAAAAGAACTAAATAAGCGATGGATATAATACTCTCTCCAAGTTGTTGCTTGCATTTCAGCTAACATGGCCGTATCGTTGATATAATAAGGAAAAAGCGTAAAACACAGTGACATTACAGCATTAAGGAGTAATATTCCTAGAAGGAAAAGCACAATAAAACGCTTCATTCTTCCTTCTTTTAAGGCTTTTGGTAGGGCAATATCACTGAGGTAATGGGAAATACTAATGAAACAAGTCATCAAGATCGTACATTGCAACAACCAGTAAAACGGACGGTTATTCGCGTGAATATAGGGCCATACAGAAAAGGCTAGTATGGACCAAAAAAGAAAAAAGAAAAGTCGTTTGTGTTTGGTTATATTAATTGTTGGATGCATTCGTTCAGTTGTATTAAGACTACAAAGGTAAATAAATGATAATCTTTTGATTCAGCAGCAAATGATTTGACCACTGGTGGGTATAAATTGACAAATGGTAGAGGTGAATAAAAATTCGCCCCTACCATAGACTTAATTTAGAAACATTCCCTAGTGTATATCGACTAGAAGAACATATAGCTTAGACCTAGTTGCACATGATTTGATTTGGATTTACTATTTTTTGAAAAATTGTTGAGACTGCGCGAATATTTAAGCTCTACGACGAAATCGCCCAGGGTTACACCAGCGCCAAGTTGCGCTTTGACGTTGTTTTTGTTCAAGGTATAATCAAATTTCTCCAAGTTGTCAGTTAAACTTATTTTGTCGTCAATTACTTGAGAGTAAACCCCGCCGGCTAAAACGTGTACTTTTACTTTTTGAAAATCCAAAAGGGTGTACCCCAATGAAATAGGTAGATCAATACTCTTCCATTTGGCTTGATGGACAAGCGCATGGTCTACAGGCGATTTAGATTCACTATACAACAAGTCCGCCTGAATAAAAAGGCGATCAAAGTGGTATTGTGTGGTAATTCCCGCCGAAAAACCTTGTGCACTGGATTTGCTCAAGTCTTTTAAATTTCCCGCAATATTAGCGTGATTAGAGGAAGCTTTAACCCCTAAGCGAAAGGGATTGGGTGCTTGTTGTGCTGCAGCGTCTAGACTGAATAACGACAGCGTACACACACACAAGCTAAAGATTGTTGCTTTCATGTTTAAAATTTATATTGATGCAGCAAATAACCTTTAGTTTGTGTTGGTGACCAATATTCTTTGACCTATGGACGCCTGGTGTTGATTACAGACGCTAATTGATGGTCCAAGGGAAAGGAAAACATCTTGTTTGTTATTGAAAAATATTCATTTTCTCGTCGTAAATAGGGCTATCTAGGTTTAAAAAGTGCAACACGCTGTGAAATACATGATGTTGAGAAAGTAGGGGAATGGGTTTTAATTTTTGATTGCCATCGCCCACCCAAACGATAAAGGGAATTTCATATTGCTCTTTGGGCGCTAGGCGCAAAGGCAATCCATGCATGTAGATCTTGTTCTCTCCAAGGGATTCTCCGTGATCAGATACAAAAAGCATGCTGCGTTTGTATGTAGGAAAAGCTTTTAGTTCTTCAATGACACGGTGTAAAAGATAGTCCGTATACACAAGGGTATTGTCATACGCATTGTGTAGCTCCTCTTGGGAGCAGTTGGCCAATTCAACACTGGTGCAAACGGGAGTAAATACTTCAAATTGGGGTGGGTATTTGGTATTATACGTCGGACCATGACTTGTACTGGTGTGTAAGACAATAAAAATGCGGTCTTTGGTACTGGCTAAAATGTCGTCTCTTAATCCTGTAAGCAGAATTTCATCATAGGCACAAGCGTCGCCTATGCATTTTTCTCTCAACGCTTCTTTGCTTTGGTAGTTGGCAATGTGAACAGGAGGTTCGCCCCAATTGGTCGTTTTCCAGATGACATCCACTTGGTTGCGCGCTAAGTAGTTGGGCAAGATTTCGTATAGTTCATCTGTATCTTTGTATTCTAAGATACTTTTTACCCCAGCCGTGGTATAGGTAGCAGATGAATTCGCTTTGAAGGCAAAGACATTTTCCGTTTGCGAGAGTAAGGGATTTGTATTTTTCGTATAGCCATAAAGCGAAAAGTTTTGTTGGCGCGCAGATTCACCAATAACCAATACAACAATCGCCTTTTCGTTCTTATCTGGGGCGCTGTTCGGCTCGTTTTTGACTTGTGCATCGGGTAATAGAATTTCTTTCTTGTTCTTTTGTGCTTGGTGAACGTAAAACAAAGAAGTGTTGACTGTATAGGACCAAGGCATAGCCAAGCCTCCCAATTGCTTGGAGTTGTGGTCGATCCACAGGATATTTTTCGCATTGAGGAGCACGAGAACAAGCACTATTCCCAAGGCTAGACCACTGTGTAAAAGAACGGTTTTTATCGCCTCTTTTTCAATCTTTAATCGAAAGAGTAAAACGCTAGGCGCAATTCCCAAAAATAGAATATAGAGGACGAGTTTAAAGGAGAAAAAACTACTGGATTCCTCAAAATTAGTGTTTAAAACATTGGCAATCATACTTTCATCCACTAGGACGTGATAGATCTGAATAAAGTAAACCGAAATCGAATTTAGTATAAAAAAGAGCGACAGTACTATTTTGCCCAATCGACGTGAGAGCGATAACAGCAAGTAGAAAGCGAAAAAATTAGCGCTTAGCATCACGACAAGCAAGCTCAGGAGCAGTACCAATCGATTGAGTATACTTGAGGTACTGTTTTGATTGGCGAAATCAAAAAAGGGAAGGTGAAACAACAGGGTGTTGAGTACACTCATCCCTAGGGCAATCTGACGGGTTGGACGTTTATTTTTGAACATAGACCTTTGCAATTTTATATGATGAATACCCCAAACTCAGCAGTGCACAGTAGTAAATAAATAGATTTTCATGGAGAATACGCACAATCAGTACGACACTACAAGATAAAAATAAAAGCAGAAAAATAGGGTAATATTTTTTTTGATGAATCCAGGGCCACAAGGCGTACTTTCGGGTAATACACACGCCTAATAGCCCTGAAATATACCCCAATACACAGCCGATAATTACATCTAAGGGATAATGTGCGCCTACAGCAACGCGCGTAAAGGCAAAGCACAACCCCAAAGCAGTCGCACAAATAAAATAGGGAATGTGATAGTTTTTATTCTTGGGTACCAAAGTAAAGAGCAATACCGTTAGGATGGTAAAAATGGTAATCGAATGGCCCGAAGGAAAACTAGTAGAACCCGCTATTTTTTCACCTATAATGGTAAATGTTGTATAATCATAGGCCCTGGCGGGTCTGGGAATGGAAAAGACTTCTTTTAAGGTCAGGGCAAAGACCATTGAAATTAAAGAACCCGTAAGCAATGATTCCCATATTTTTGGCGTATAACGAAGCAAAAACGTTAGAAACGATAGAAAAATCATTGCATCGCCAAGTTGTGTCAAATTAAAGAGCAACTGTGGATGTTGTTTCAAATAGGCATTAATAAAGTAAAACCACTCTTTCTGAATGTAAATATAGCCATTGACGGATAAGGCGTCTGAGACATATAGCAGAACAGCTATCAGCAACAGCAAGAGTAGGGGGACGATAAAAAAGAAATACCGCGGTCGGATGGTAGCGGTTGCAATGTACTTATTCATGTATGGAGGAACTAAACTGTTAGTTGTTTTTCAGCTTCTTTTAAGCGAGTAAGTGAGCGTACAATAGTAGCTTTTGCCTGCACCATCGCTAAATAAGAATGACGAACGCATCTCTTTTTATGACGAAATCCAGTCGTCTAAAGCGAAAAGACTATTTGCTGTGTGTACACAATAGTTACGCCATTTTTGGAGGGAATAAAGGAGAATCCCTGAAACTACTTTGCATTGTATAGAACATAATAATAATCCCTTGTTTTGTGCAAATAAAAAAAGGAACCCTTTGAGAGGTTCCTTTTAAAATCACTGGAAATCAAAACTAACTAGTGTAAAATGAAGAGATTAAATAGTTGGATTCCAATGATCGTAATCAAACATAGTATATTTATTTTATTACTTTAATCGTGGGCTGTGGTTTGCCTAAGATTATCGGATCTTCTTCCTTGTTCTCCGCCTTTTTTTGTTTGCCTCCAAAGGTATAGGTAAGTCCTAATTTAAAGACACGCATATCATTCGTAAAGGTAAAGTTCGTCTGTTGATCTGGATGCTCTAAGATCGTTGTGCGAAAGCCTCCCGTCTTAAATAAGTCGCTCACCGCTAAGGTAGCTGTAAAGGCCTCGTTGAAAAACTTCTTACTAATTCCTATATTGACCTCTCCCAAAGCGCGATACTTAAAGTTGGAATCAATACCGCCATTTTGATACCAAGCCGTTACTTCCAGGTTAAACTGATGGGGAAGTTTGACGTTGTTATAGGTAAACAGACCTAAGCTATTCTTGTTTTCATTGATTATGGCATTGTCAAATCGCGTATTGTAAAAGTAAACCCCGTGGTAGTTTTCCCACCAGTTAATCCCCGGTATAGGCAAGGATAGAGAGGCTTGCCATTCACTGCGACTTTTTCCATTGACACTAGTAAAATACGACTGATCCATCCCCTCATTAAAATAGCTGTACAACATAGGGGCTGTAATGCGACTATACCCTAAGGTTAGGTCGATGAAGCCTAAAAATTGCTGAGAAACCTCGATATTATTGGAAAACTCTGGTTGTAAATTTGGATTTCCCATCGATCGTGTGGTGCTATTCATATAACGCACGGCAGGATTGAGTTTATCAAATTCGGGGCGCTCTATTCGTCTTGCATACGAGGCCATAATGGAATAGTTCTCATTTGCCGTATAGGTGACTTGAACCGTTGGAAATAACGAGAAATAGTCTTGTTTGACCAATCGCTTGTGTTGCAGCGTATCTCCTTGAATATGGGTGTATTCCCCGCGTACGCCTGCTTGGATAGACCACTTGTCTATATTGAAATCCATCGATCCATAAAAAGCGTGTATGCCCGTGCGGTATTCAAATTGACTTTTATGCATTTGATTCACTGCCTCGCTTTGATCCATTAACGTTCGAAGGGTTTCATCTGTCTTCAACTGGGAATAATAGCTCTTTATTCCAAATTCTACTTTAGCATTGCTATCGTCATCTTCCCAAAGGGATTTCTGATAATCAGAGGTAAAGTTAAATTCCTTTCGATCCGTTGGATAGGTGTTGTGTTGTTTGGTCATCCAAGAGTTTTGGCGTATAAAAGGAGGTTGTTGTCCAACAATCCAATCCGTGAGATCCGCTTTTACATAGAGCAACCCAAAGGCAGTAGTCCAACGTTCTTTTTCTGCTAGTTTGGCTGTGTATTGCAGGTCTGTTTTGAACGTAGTCAATTTGCTTTTGCTGTCGTTTTTTTGTTGGGATAACTGTGGTGCCATTACGAGTGAACCCAGTGTTGTATGGGTGTGTTCCGTTGTAGGCGTATCGTTGTAATCCAAAGCCGTAGACAAGCGCAATACATGGCCGTTGTTAAATGTACGGGCAATATCGAATTGCGTTAAATGGGATTTGCTGTTGAGCATGGAATATTGCGATTGATTAGACCACGCTTTTTCAGGGCTAGCAAGGGCTCTTTTTTCATAGCGTTCTCTCCATCGATCGGGCGCATAGCTAAAGGAATACAAGAAGTTATAGCTCCATCGATCTGTGCCATAACCTACGTTTAAGGCGTGATCTGTACTCACTTTATGACTGATACCCACAGTTGAATTTACCGTTCCATACAAGCCTTGAGCCAATTTTTTCTTGGAAATGAGGTTGATGACTCCACCAGTACCCGAGGCATCAATATTGGCTGGCGGATTGTTTAGAATCTCTATGGTTTGTAAAGTAGATCCTGGTGTTCCCTTGAGGATCGTTTTAAGCTGTTCGTTGGACAATTGAGTCGGTTGTCCATCCATTAAAACAGTCACGCCTGATTTTCCCTTAATTTTCAATTCGCCATTTTGACTGATTGTTACCCCAGGTAAGGTCTTTAAGACCTCATAGGCAGATTGTGTCTTGGCTAAATTGCTTTGTTCAATATTCAAGGTAGCTTTGCCAGGGGTTACTTTTAACGCCTTTCTGTAGCTGGTAATCAGTACCTCGTCCAAGATATTTTCATCTGGGTGTAAGGTAATGGTCATTGGCGCATTGTGGTCTGAAACGACAATCGATTGAGTATTGTTCTGATAACCAATAAATTGGATGGTTAAGGTATAGGCTCCTTTGTTTTTAACTGTCCCAAAAGTAAAACTCCCGTCTTCCTCACTTAGGATGACGTATTCTTCTTTGAAAGGATCACTAGCCTGAAGAATCACAGTCGCCCATCCCACAGGAAGTGCTTGTTGATCCACCACAGTTCCTTTTACTTGGATTTGGGCACAAAGAGACAGGCTCATGAAACTTAGTAGTATGAGTGCTATATTTTTCATTAGTTCACAAATTAAATGAAAGTGCTTGCCCTTGTATTTTTTGCCCGTTTAGATCTAGGTCTCAAAAGCGCGAATAATGGCAAGCGAATGTTACAGTAAAGGTTTGATATCTCGTACTAGTTGAATCGCCTGTGTTCGGATATCGAGGAGGAGTTCCTCTTCCTTGTTAAAATCGGGTTGTTCCACTAATACAGCTTCTAGTATGGCATATTGTGGAGGAGTCGTTCGATGGGCATTCCAAGGCGTTTTTTTCAATTTTGTCCAATAGTCCTTGTGTACTTTGACATTTTGTCCGAGTAGCCAAAATTCAATACGCAAGGCAGCATGGTTGAGTACAATACCACATCTCAGGTTTTTAGCGCGTAATTCTGCATCAAAAAAAGAAAAATAGCTGTAGTCTAAATAGCCTGGTGCAATATGGCCCACCTTGTATTCTCCTTTGTAGTGCGAGCCAAAATCAGCCCTTGCTTTCATCATAAAGCGCTGCAAAAATTGATAGGCTTGCACTATTTTCTTCTTTTGAATTTCACTTTGGTACTGTTGTAATACGTTATCTATGTTTTTCATTGCTTTTTTATGTTTGTTATTCTACCAGAATTTTCCCTATGTTTTGACGGATCTCCACAGTATCGCTATTCACGCTTTTGCGCCATACAACAATCGCTCGTTTTTGACTGGGAAAAAGGAGAAAGCGATGTTCTTTTTCTAGTGCAAAGGACTTGATTCGCTCAAATAGAAAAAAAAAAGAATGACAAACCCTCTCTTTTTGATGACCAACGCAACTAATCGCCTTCTTTTGCACTAAAAATAACCCCATAAACCACTAAAAAGCAGCAAGAAACCTACTGAAATGCTTCTAACAATTCTCTTTTGTACGTTGATCCAATAGGGAGAATGACTCCTGTTTGCAACTCCACTTGACCGCCTGATATCTTTTTTATTTGATTGAGGGCTACAATATGGGATTTGTGGATGCGCATAAAATACTGTCGATCTAATTTCTTTTCTATTTCTGTTGTAGTGATAGCACTTAAATACTGCTTGTCTATGGTAAAAACCTTGACGTAATTACCCCAACTTTGCAAATGGGTGATCTCCTCATAGTGTAGCTTAATGGTTTCCCCTTCTGCGCGAAGTATAAGATGAGTCGTCGCTTGAGGTATTGATTCTTGCCCTGTTTCTCTTGGAAGCACGACGTCTTCATTGGGCGGATTAAAACGCGAAAGTACATGGTCAATAGCCGTCATAAAACGCGCAAGATCAAAGGGTTTGACTAAATAGTCTACCACGCGATATTCGTAGCTTTCCAAGGCATATTCTTTATAAGCGGTTGTCAAAATAACTAAAGGCGGATTTTTTAAGGCTTTTAGCATTTGTAAACCCGTAATTCCAGGCATGTTGATATCCAAAAAAATCAAATCAACAGGCGTGTCATACATGTATTCCATTGCTTCAATAGGGTTGTAGAACGACTTTTGTAGATCGAGTTGTTTTAGCTTTTCAATATAATGACGAAGAACTAAATGAGCGCCTTCTTCATCGTCAATAATGATGCATTTGAGTCTTTTGTTCATGGGAAATACTAGTTTAATTGGAGGACTAAATGAGTGCGAAAATGATCCTGTTGTTGTTTTGCTTCTAAGGTATAGCGTTTGGTATAGAGCAATTCTAACCGCTGGCGAATATTCGTTAAACCAATGCCTGTTGAGTTATTTTGTAATCCTTCATCAGCCAAAGAGTTGCGAATCTCCAGGCTAAGAGAATCCAGTTTGATTTGTACATCAATGGAAACAAACCAAGGTGTTTTGACCGTGAGGCTGTGTTTAAAAGCATTTTCTACTAAGGTAATGAGTAAAAAGGGCGCTAAGGTATAGTGAGCAGCGAGTTGATGGGGATCGTCAATGGTGTACACAATCGTACAACGCTGACCTACGCGTTCTTTTTCCACCGAAATATAGCTGCTGATAAACGCCAATTCTTCCTGAAGGGTGACCGTTTCTTTGTTGGCATTTTCAAGTTGATAACGCATTAAATTGGAAAGCTTTAAGATTAATTCTGGTGTGCGCTCAGGATCAGTCAGACTCACACCATATAAGTTGTTGAACATATTGAAGAAGAAATGGGGATTCAGTTGGGCGTGTAAGTATTTGATATTGACTTCACTCAACCTCAATTGAGCCTCATTGCGCTTTTGTACCTCATTGGAATAATTGCGAATTAAAAAAATAGATAGAATAACGGCCGTACTAATTGCACACAGCACAAAATAGGAGATATAGTGCTCAAACATCGTTTCTTCCGCTGTTTGATAGTAAGTAGGATCAATCCAATAGTAATCGGAAGCGAGGAGTACTGTGGTACCCAAAAGCGTAAAGACGGAGGCTGAAATACCATAGAGCCAGAATCGCTTCTCCATAAAAAAGGAAAAGATAAAATAGCGATGCAACAAGGCCAATCCATACACAATAGAAAAAAAGAGAAAGGTCTTGAGTAATTCAGGTCCGTTGATGGGTTTGATCAATTCCGGAAGCATAATGAGTATAAACAACGCAAAGAAGAAGATGATTTCTTCTAAATAACGCTTGGTGTACCAT